>CAYNDE010000131.1:0-5046 GCA_964395535.1 uncultured Pirellulales bacterium | reverse complement strand
GCCCGCGAGGCGGGATGATGCTCTGCAAAGAAGAGCACGCAAAAAAGATGGACAAGACGGTCTTCCCCGGTCTGCAGGGCGGCCCGCATATGCACTCGATAAGTGCTATTGCGGTCGCATTAAAAGAGGCATCGACGCCTGCATTTGCCGAATATGCGAAACAGATAATAAAAAACGCAAGAGCTATGGCTGAGAAGCTGCTCGAGTATGGATTCAATCTCGTCTCAGGCGGTACGGACAACCATTTAATTTTGATAGACCTGCGTAATAAAAACATTCCCGGCAAAAAACTGTCGCAGGCACTGTCGAAGGCGGGAATCTATACAAACTGTAATTCGGTACCACAGGATACAGCCCCGCCGTTCAATCCGAGCGGGCTTCGCATAGGGACACCGGCAATTACCACCCGCGGCTTCAAAGAGCAGCAGGCACAGCAAATCGCCTCCTGGATAAACGAAGTCGCCGAAAATATAGAAAATGAACCGGTTTTCGAAAAGATAAAAAGGCAAGTCGAACAGCTTTGCGAACAGTTCCCCGTGCCTGACAATTTTGTATGAAAACCTAAACCACAGGAGCTTTAAGATGCTAAGAGAGCTATTTGAAAAGCAGGCGGAATTAAACAAACGTACCGGTTTTGACGCCAAAGCGCTGCGGGCCAATTTCGACCCGCAGAAGGCAGGAGAGTGGCTCAACAACTACATTGCAGCAATGAGCAATGAGCTTGAGGAACTGCGGGACTGCACTTACTGGAAACACTGGTGCAAGGAAGCAAAAGCAGGCAGGCGGTTTATGCTGCACGATTTGCAGAATGCAAGGGTAGAAGTTATAGATATGCTTTTTTTCTGGATAAGCCTCGCGCAGTGTGTTGGACTCGACGCTGACGATGTGGTTCGGCTTTACGAGCAGAAGCTAAAGGTAAATCACGAACGCCAGGATAACGGCTACTCTATGGCAACAAAAACCGAGGATGATAATAAAGGTATCGAGTAGAAATACTACAGCAGGGATGACGACATCTCTTAAAAACTGAATCAACCTGTATGAATTGCAAACCTGATTTGAATATGTAGCATCCTATGAACAAGGATAAACTTAAGATTGCGGTACTGGGGTTGGATGAGAACGGCAGATTGCTGCTCGAGGCAGCCTCGAAAATTGATTGTTTCAACATTGATGCGGTGGCGGACAAGGATACGCCGCTGACCGAGAAAATCTCGGCGCAGTACAACTGCGCAGGCTTCGACGATTACCGCCAGCTCATAATACAAAATCAGTTCGATGCCTTACTTGTTGCAGCACCGATTTACAGTTGCGATGAGTATGTTCGTGCGGCAATGAAAAAAAAGTTTAATGTTATGAAACTGGCACCGCCAGCCAGGAACTTCGAAGAGGCTGCGCAGCTCACGCATCTTGCAAAAAAAGAAGATGTGAAATTCGCTGTCGCCAATCCGAGCAGATTCACACAAAGCTTTGTAGATTTCGCAAAATATCTCACGGAAAATCCACTTGAGCAGCCGTTTTTGATAAATGCTGTTTTTTACAGCGGCGAAAGCAAACACCCGGCCTGGCAGGATGACTGGAAGCTTTCCGGCGGCGGTGTTCTGCTGCGCAATTGCTTTCACCTTGTCGACCTGATTGTTTCGAACTTCGGCCTGCCTCAGCAGGTTTATTGTTTAATGACCAACACGGCGGGGGAAAAACAGCAGCGAGTTTATCTGACAGAGGACACGGTTGTTGTAACGATGAAATTCAATCCTGCTCTGTCGGCTAATCTTATTATGTCACGCCAGCCCGGTATCTGGCCCGAAAAAGAATACCTACAGGTCCACAGCAGAGACAAGACCTTAACAGTCAGCCACACGAATCTGACCATCCGTGACAGTACCGGCAAACTAATCGATGAAAAAGAGTACAATCATAATAAACACGTATGCCTTACCAAACTTTTGAATGATTTTGCCTTAAGTATATTGTCGCCCCAGGAACACAAGCTTGACGGCAGCGGCGAAGACTATCTTGGCACAATGGCACTAATTGAAGCAGCATATCTCTCTGCACGAACCGGTATGCCGGAAGAGCCTGCACGGATTACGCAAATGGCAGAAGAGGAAGACGAACAGCTCAAAATCTGGCCTGCTCACTGAGTAAATCAGCGGCCGGTCTGCACCGTAAATAGTTAAAAATCAACAGCAAAATTCCCTATTCAAGCTCGTCGAGAACATATTTTGTGTAATCTTCTTTGCCGGTTCTCAGCCTTTCGGGCTGAAAGTAGTTCAGGAGAATTTTTTCCTCCACATAGGCAATCCGATTCTCAGGGTTTGGGTGCGTTGAGAAAAACTCTATCGGCCTGGAGTCGTTTTCAGCTTTGAGCATCTTCATAGTTTCGACCATTGCATTCGGATTATACCCTGCTGCAACCATATAATCCAGGCCGGCCAAATCCGCTGTCTTCTCATCCTCCCTGCTGTAGCCCAGTCCCAGAATCTGGTTGGTTACGTCAGTGACCGTCAAAAGTGTTCCTGAAGTCTCCTCACTGGTAACTGCGGAAAGTACAACGTTTATCCCGATGTCTCTGCTCATAGCGGCGGCTGTGTCACGGGCGACGACGTGGGCTGTCTCATGTGCGAGAATGGCTGCAAGCTGAGCCTCGGATTCGAGCTTCTCGAGCATACCTCTTGTTATGAATATATAACCGCCGGGCAATGCAAAAGCGTTCATTGATTCGTGGTCCAGAGCAGCAAAATGATAATCATAGTCGGGCCTCTGGCTGACACCTGCGACTTTCTGACCCACACTATCGACATAGTTTTGCAGTACCGGACTCGGAACCAGCCCGCCCATCTGAGTCTCCACTTCGGGCGCGTATCTTTTGCCTATTTCAAAATCCTGCTGTTCGGAAACAAGCATCAATTCGTCTCTGCCTGTAATTGGATTGGTATAGCAGCCGCTTATAAGGCAAACAACAAAAAGCAATGATATCAACAGTGTTTTTCTTATCATAATCGTGCCCTTTAAAAATATGTTTGAAAGCCCAAATAATATCTATTATAAATTGAAGTTTATTTTATAACGAAAATACTATGCAGTTTGAAGAAAAAAATTGCCAAGGCTGTAGATACAGGCATACCTGTGAAGAGGTTTATAACAAGCTCGGCCACAGCAGAGCCGGCCCAGTAACCTCGAAGGTTGTTTTAGCGTTTATGCTGCCGTCGATAGTATTTATCACCTCGATAGCCTTTTTCGAAAGCATTTTCAGCCGGGCATTTAATACGGAATGGCTGGTTGTCGTACTCAGCCTTTTCACAGCCGTTTCAGTAACATTAGTTTCAACCTTTATCTTCAAAAAAATATGTAACAAATTTAATAAAGCACCTTAAAATGGAATTAACAGCCATCAAAGGCAAAAAGACGTTCCGAGGCGGGACGCACCCGCTGGAAAAGAAGGCTCTAACAAGCGAATGTGCAATATCAGCCGGGCCCGCTATAAAACAGGCGACGATTTTACTTAGCCAGCATGTTGGAGCGGTCTGTGAGCCGCTGGTGAAAAAGGCTGACAGCATAGAAGCAGGCCAAAAAATCGGCGATAGTGATGCGTTCGTCTCGGCACCGGTCCATTCACCCATTAACGGCAAGGTCAAAGAAGTCTCGCTTCAGCCGCACCCCGTGCTCGGCCGATGTATGGGAATAATTATCGAAACCGATACTGAAAACAATCCGCAAAAGTATCCTTGTTCTGACAAATTCGACGGTAATTTTGACCAGTCAAAATACACATCAGAGCAGATTTGCGATGCTGTTCGCAATGCAGGCATTGTGGGAATGGGCGGCGCAGGCTTTCCGACAAGAGTGAAAATCGAACCAAACCCACGATTACCAAAACACACTTTGATTATCAATGGCTGCGAGTGCGAACCATATATAACCTGCGACTATCGAATTATGCTTGAGTGGACCTATCAAGTACTGGCCGGCATCAAACTGGCACGAAAGGCCTGCGGCGTCGAGCGGGTACTTATCGGTATCGAGGACAACAAGCCGCAAGCCATCGAAACTATGCGGCGGGCAGTTCTCGATAGCAAAAATAGCGAAAATATTGAGGTGGTCGAGGTAAAAACGAAGTACCCGCAGGGCGGTGAGAGACAGCTTATCGAATCGATACTCGCCAGAAACGTCCCCACAGGTGGAATCCCTCCTATGATAGGTCTTGTGGTCCTCAATATTGCAACCTGTGCGGCGATAGCCGAGGCTGTTGTGCTCGGCAGGCCCCTAACACACAGGACCGTCACCGTCACCGGCGAGGCTGTTAGCAAACCCGGAAATTTTTACGTAGCTGTCGGAACAACTGTCGGCGAGTTGATTGATTTCTGCGGCGGTGTTACTCAAAAAAGCGCCAAAGTTTTACTCGGCGGGCCGATGATGGGATTGGCTATCGGCGATTTGTCAACGCCTATTACAAAAACAACAGGGTCAATAACAATCCTGACCGGTGAACAAATCGGCAAGGCAAAATTCGAGAGAAGACAGACAGCCTGCATTCGCTGCGGCAGGTGCCTGCAGGCCTGCCCGGAAAGATTAAATCCTACAAAAATAGCACACGCAGTCAAATACAATAAGCTTGAACTGGCTGAAAGCTATTACATCAACGCCTGTATCGAGTGCGGCTGCTGCAGCTACGTCTGCCCAGCCAATATAGAATTAACCGGATATATAAAAACAGGGAAAATTTATCTTGCCAGAAAGAAAAAAAAGATGCCGCAGTAAAACAGTTGACAGAAGGAAATCAATAAATGCTTAGTGAGCTAAAAGTTTCACCTGCCCCACATATAAGCGGGCCGATGTCCACACGCAGCGTGATGCTGGATGTTATAATCGGCCTGTCACCCGCCATGGTCGCGGCGATAATCTTTTTCAGGGTATATGCAGTGATTCTAACAGCCGCCTGTGTAATTTCTGCGGTCCTAACCGAATATGTTTGCAACCTCTTACTAAAAAAGGAAAATCCCCTTGAGTCTCTCGGCGACCTCAGTGCGGTAGTTACCGGCATAA
>CAYNDE010000130.1:1457-5056 GCA_964395535.1 uncultured Pirellulales bacterium | reverse complement strand
GTCGAAAAATACTGTCAGGAAAATAATTTATCAAAGCGCCTCGAAGGGTACGAATGGGAGTTTAATCTGGTTGAGGACGAGGCTGTAAACGCCTGGGCAATGCCCGGCGGCAAAATTGTAGTTTATACGGGCCTGCTGCCGGTTGCTGAAAATGAGGCGGGGCTTGCCACCGTAATGGGTCACGAGATTGGACATGTAATAGCAAGGCACGGCGCAGAGCAGATGAGCCAGGATTTGGTTATTGAGCTTGGGGGAATGGCGCTTTCGGAGGCGATAACGAAACAGCCCGAAACAGTACAGAGTATTTTTATGAACTCTTATAAAGTCGGCTCGGAAGTAGGCGTTATGCTGCCATACAGCAGAACACACGAGCTGGAAGCAGACCACCTTGGGCTTATATTTATGGCTATGGCCGGCTATAATCCTCAGGAAGCACTGAGCTTCTGGCAAAGAATGTCTTCCGGCAGCCAGGAAAGCAGACTCTCGGAACTGTTGAGCACACACCCAGCTGACTCAAGAAGGATAAAGAATATCGAAAGCCTGATGCCGGAGGCCCTTTCATATTACAATCAATAGGTCGGTCTGAATCTGAAAGGAAGCGAAAAATGAAAAAGCCGTTAAAGAAACTAAAATTCATCCTGCTGATAATTGTAATCCTGATTGTTGTTGCCATAGTAGCAATTAACCTTTATGCCGACAGTGCAGTAAAATGGGGTATCGAAACCGCCGGAACGAAAACACTCGGAGTTGGTGTGAAATTGGATAGTGCAAACCTGGGAATCTTTGGTGGTACTCTCGGCCTTAAAGAGCTGATTGTTGATAATCCGAAGGAATATCAAAATCCGCATCTGCTTGAGCTCAGTAAAGGTAATATTCAGGTCCGTATCGGCTCACTTCTCAGTGATGTTGTTGAAATCAAACAAATCAAGCTCGACGGCGTGGATGTTGTCCTTGAGCAGAAGGATGTAAGGAGCAATAACTTACAGGACATACTGAAAAACATCCCGAAAACAGAGCAGTCGAAAGAGTCGGAGAAAAAGCTTCACATAGAGGTTCTCGAAATTTCCAATATCAATGTGAATGTCAAGCTGCTTCCCCTCCCGGGCAGGGTTGATAACATACCTTTATCTCTCGGTACAATCAAAATGACCGATCTGGGCGGTGATAATAAGCTCGGAACAGCTCAGCTTGTGAGCACAATTTTGCTGGCTATCTCGAAGGCTATTGCTCAAAAGGGCGCAGGCATCCTGCCGGACGATATCATCGGCCCGTTAAACACAACTCTTAGCCAATTGGATGAGCTTTCTCGAACTCTGCTCAAAGAAGGCCAGGATATCCTGAAAACCGGTGGGGATATCGGCAAGGGGGCTAAGGACATCGGCGAAGGGATGAAGGATGTTACCGAAGGCATCAAAGGCCTGATAAAACCAAAAAAAGATGAGGATTGAAAAGCAGAGATTTGCTGAACTTAATTTTTTGCGGCAGTTTTTTTTGCAGATTCGATTGTATTGTAAAGCAGCATTGTAATTGTCATCGGCCCGACTCCGCCGGGAACGGGTGTAATCTTGCCTGCCTTTTCCTTGACCGCTTCAAAATCAACGTCGCCGACAAGACGATAGCCTCTTTCTTTGGTCGGGTCATCGACACGGTTTACGCCGACATCGATTACAACGGCACCGTCTTTGACCATATCGGCTGTGATTGTGTTCGGCCTGCCCGCTGCTGCAATAAGGATGTCGGCCCTGCGTGTATGTTCGGCGAGATTTTTGGTCCGTGTATGGCAGACGGTGACGGTGGCATTGCCGGTTTTTGATTTTTGAATAAGTATATTTGCAAGGGGTTTGCCGACGATATTGCTCCTGCCGACAATTACGACGTCGGCACCTTCGATTTTGACATTGCTTCGCAGCAAAAGCTGAACAATACCGTGAGGAGTGCAGGGCAGAAAAGCAGGCTTTCCTGCGACCATTTTGCCGATGCTTACAGGATGAAAGCCGTCTACATCTTTTTCTGGGGCGATTGTCATAATGACTTCGGATTCATCCAGTTGTTTCGGCAGGGGAAGCTGAACGAGAATGCCGTTTATCTTCGAATCGGTATTCATCCGTTGGATTAAGTTGATTAGCTGCTGCTGGTTCGTATCGGCAGGTAAATGGTTATCGTCGGAATAAATGCCCATGTTTTCACAGGCTTTTCTTTTGCCTGTAACATAAGACAACGATGCAGGGTCATCTCCAACAAGAATGACGCCCAGTCCTGGAATAATGCTCTGCTTTTTTAGTCTTTCGACCTCCAGCTTGAGTTCAGCCCGCATTTCTGCGGCTATCTTTTTGCCGTCGATAATCTCTGCCGTCATCTACTTTTCCCTGTTTTCTATTTGACTCGATTAGAAAGCCTAAAATCGGACGCCATAGCGGCGGTGGACGTATAATAGCAGATGTAGGAGTAATATACAATGAGTCTTGGCAGTATAATTTTGAAAATACTAACTTACGTATAAAGCATACTAAAAATTGTTATTCCCATAAAATGTGTTGATTCCATCCCGAAGCAGCACATCAGGTTTACTCGTCAGGATAATCATAATCCACACAGTCGCTCTGTAGCCTGAAATAGGTCCTATAACCTGTCTGGCAATCTTATTTCTTATACTTTATTCAGTATTGAGTTCAAAAGATACAAAGATATGCACTGTCAAATGAAACAACAGCCTGAACTACTTAAGTTGCTGATAAATTTTCACGAGTATTTAGGAGTAATTGCAGTATTCACAATCAAATGGGGTTTTAGCTGAAAAAAGCTAAATTTGTGAGGGAAGAGGGTGACAAAATGAGAGAGATGAAAATTTCAAAAAAGCAATTTATCAAAAGCTTCTTTTTTATTTTAATCCTTTTATTCTTTTGCGCGCCGGCGAGTGCAAAATCCTTAACCAACAAAAAAACCACCTCCTGTAAGACGCTGCGTGTTATGGCAAGAGTGTATATGGCTTACGGGGAGTATAATAAAGCACAGCCGCTGGTCGAAGAGGCCCTCGCGGTGGCGCAGAGAAGAAACGTTTCTGATAAGGAGCTTTGCTTGTGCCTGCTCGACCTCGCTTACGTCTATAATAATCAGGACAAGTTCGCCGAAGCTGAGAAGATGTGCAAGCTGGGCTTGGCGTTGCAGGAAAAGGTGTACTATGAAACTCATCCTTATATAGCTTACACTCTCAGAACTCTAAGTTCAATTTATCAGGGTCAGCACAAATACGAAGACGCCCACCAGGCTCTGGATAGGGCTATGAGTATAATGCTTGAAAACTTTCCGGCAGATGACCCTATTTTTGCACCTTTGCAGGTAGATTTTGCAAAGCTGCTCGTTGCCGAGGGAGAGCTTGACCAGGCAGAAGACTACTACGATAAAGCGCTTGAAACGATAAACCGGATATACGGAACGGACCATCTTTACACTGCAACTGTTATCGGCAGCCTCGCGGAATTATATACTCTACAGGGAAGATATGAACAGGCTGAAAGCCTCATAAACAAAGCGCAATCAATTCAGGAAAGAGTTTACGGCCCGGACCATCACCTCGTAGCACCGGCCTGGATAACCAAAGC
>CAYNDE010000130.1:0-1357 GCA_964395535.1 uncultured Pirellulales bacterium | reverse complement strand
GATAAAGAGCAGGCTTTTTTTCAATGTTCAAAAATTACTTCTATCAGCCGCCGATAGCCTCCAGACGAGAAGCAACATATGCAGCCACATTGTCGTTTGGACTTGCGTTTATGCCTGCACCGTGTTTTTCCATAACGAATTCTACCGAGTCACCAACTGGTGAACCCATCTCGGTATCGAGAACTCTTACATATTCTGCAAAGGCATCGACGTATTCTAAAGCAGTTGCATAAGCGGTACCGTCGCCGGCGTGGCCCTCGAAAGCCGCAGCAATCAGGGTTCCGACTTCCGGTGTGAACGGCACATCAGCCGGTGCAACTGTATTAATAACTTCTGCCAGAGCAGCCATTCGGCTGCCGTCCTCGTCCCTTAAAATCGCAGCTGCGTTTACGAGTCTTGCACAGGTATCGCAAGGCTGGATATCGCCGGCCGCTGCCATAGCATCTGCTACCGTAACCTCAATTTCCTCATCTTCAATTCCAAGCTCATCGGCAGCAGCAGCCATCACTGCAGGACATCCTTCGACCCCAGGTATCTGCTCGAGGCCCTCAAACTGCATCGCATTCAGCGGTGCTGGTGGATTATTTCTGCTTTTGAGTACCCAGGCTCTGCCGTCGGTTATACCGGGATTCTCAAGGCCGGCACCACGAAGTACGTATGTGTAGCCGGGCGGGAATGGTCCACCGCCTAAAGCGTAAGGCAGTCTTCCGACAGCATCTTCAAGCCACTCGGTTATGCGAGAGCACACTTCTAATCTGTCGCCAACACGACCATCAGCCAAAGCACTTTCAAACTTGTCACCAAAGGTTATTGTGTCCCAGGCATCAGCTACCATTGTACCCCTGCTGACACATTCCCAGTAACCACATTGGCCAATGAATGCAGTTCTTTCGTAAGGTACCCACTCGAGGCTTCTGATATCGACCTCACCTCCGAGATGTACATCACCACTTGTACTGCCGACATAAATAGCAGCGTCAAAGGCATCACCTTCATCTCTGAGGTATCCGCCGATGGTATCCGGCACAGCCAGGAAGCCAACACCTACACGGTCGTCAACACCGTCGGCGTAGTATGTACCGCACGCCAGCAGGTCGGACCATTTATGCAGGAATAGGCCCTCTTTGCTTTGAATGACAATCGCGGCTTTACCGGGACCATATGGCAAATCAACACCAACCGGACCCCACCAACCGAACTGATCGGACCGGCCGATTACGTCTATAGCAAGTGCAGGTTGGTAAATGCCGTCTTTATCCATCACATATTTGCCAGGTGTGTAAATCCTGCCGTTATCTGAGATGATAGAGACACCGCCGCCGACACTCCAGCACATTTCTGGGCAGCACATTGCAGC
>CAYNDE010000129.1:0-5102 GCA_964395535.1 uncultured Pirellulales bacterium | reverse complement strand
AGAATCAGGGTGTCAAGACACTAGGTCAACCGACACCCTGATTTTATTGTTTTTCAGCCAGAATATCAAGCGATTTCCACATGCATTCTTCTAATGTAACAAAATACTTAAATGTGAAATTGGAGCAGCAATCAGATATTTAGTAGAATCCGAAATATTTTTAATCGTCATTAATCATGATCGAGCGGCTGTACTTCGTCCTCGAAATAGTGATGAAAGCAGGAAGGCAGGTCATGATAATCAATGTTTGATATAGCATCCGAAAAATCTCTTGAATTTAAAGTATTCCAAAATAGAATGGTACTGCTTCCTAATCTCCCGCTTTTCGCGTCATCAATAAAAGCTGCTAAGGTCTTCCCTGTATAGGTGCCTTCCAGATTGACCCCTTCAAGGTCTTTTATCAGAGAGACTGCCGCCATTCCCTCTTTCGTAAATAGCGCATATTGTTTCCCAAAATAATCGTGTCTGATGTCGATATCAGGTTTCGAGAACTCAAATATGGGGAAGGAAGCATCCAGAGAGTGCATTAACGAGTTAGTCCTGTCGATAAGTTTGAGCATACTCTTTGTGTTAACGAATTTTTCACTGGTTACTCGCACTGACACTACGCGACATTTTAGCTTTGCTGCCCTGATTCCGAGAATCAATCCGGCGGCCGTGCCCATCGTACCACAGGCAACGTAAATATATTCCGGCTCTGGCATATCACCGTTGTCAATTTGCTCCTTCAGTTCAAAAGCCGAATTTACAAAACCAATAACACCAAGGGGTGAAGAACCACCAGGAGGGATGATTCTGGGGAAGCAACCACTTTTAAACCTGCATCGTAAAAGTTGATAAATTGTGGCTAAATAGACTAATGGCATATTCCATACAGATTCCAGCTGTGCCCCACATGAGTGTAGTTTTGCGCCACTGTAGTGGCTCATTAGTAAATTGTTTCGGACGTACAGGGCATTCGGCTGGGGCATTAGCATCGAGATGCTTTTCAAACCAGCTTGCCGGGCATAGATGGCTGTGGCCAGGGCATGGTTTGACCCGGCACCTCCAAAAGTTACGACCTCTCTTGCCCCTGAGCGCATAGCGCTGCCTAAAATGAACTCCAGCTTTCGTGGCTTGTTGCCACCGTAGAGTTTACCACTCAGGTCATCGCGTTTTATATAGAGATGACCGACGCCTAACTCCGTCCCTAACCGTTCAAGCTTTTGCACGGGGGTAGGGAATTCACCAAGAGATATATAAGGGAGTTTTTCTTCTAGCAGCGGATACTGCTTAAATAACGTAATCATTCTGCCCTTTTTCTATTGTGAGATTGTACAGAGTGATTAACCTGCATTACATGCATTTCGTATCTTAAAGCCCGGGCCTCAAGGTAAACCGTGAACCTGATGTTTTTCCCTTTTATAAGTTGCTTCTCAGATTAAGACCGAAGCTTTCTGAAATCTGCTGTCTCCAGGAAAAGCCTGAGGGTCTCCAGTTTTTCCTCCATTTCGCTATTGCCTGCTTTACTCTCAAGCAATATTTGTACAAGTTCGGTGTGTTTTTTCTTAGCAACCGTCTCAATGCAGTGGTCAAGGTCTGGAACCAGCTCAATCGTCTGCAATTATATTCTTGCCTCTCCCTTCAAGCATTAGATTACAATAGTCTCGAAAATTAATCCAGATATTCCCCAATGCTTGACAAACGCACACCATAGATTATACAATGATAATGAACATATGTGCAAAATAACTATATAAAGCACGATATCTCATAAATTGAGGTGAGAATTAATGGGAAGGCGGCAACTGTGGCGGAAAGTCAGTTCCATACCGCTGGTAACCTACTTCAAACCGGCGGGGTCACGAATGGCTGAACTTGAAGAAGTCTGCCTACTTGTCGAAGAAGCCGAGGCAATACGGCTTAAAGACCTCGAAAAGCTGGAGCAGGAAACTTGCGCTCAAAAGATGAACATCTCAAGGAGCACTTTTTCCCGTCTGCTGGGTTCTGCCCGGCAGAAAATGGCTGATGCGCTGCTAAACGGGAAGGCAATACGCATTGAAGGCGGTAACTTTGAGATGGCGGTACGCCGTTTCCGGTGCTTGAAGGGTCACGAATGGGAAGTGCCTTTTGAAACCATGATATCTGCCCCGCCCGAGAATTGTCCTGAATGTGACACGCCAAGCATTATGCCCTTATTCCCTCCCGGGCTGCACCGCGGCGGGCATGGCCGGGGGAGACATTTTGGAGGGGGACTATCCGAGTGATGGATGAAAGGAATTGTGATGACTCAGACTGAATTAGAGCAGGTAGCAAGGCGTCTCAGGGATATAGGACTCCATGCATCTTGGAATGATTTACTGGCACTTGCTGATAATGTTGTCGGGAATCTGGTTGATGCCTACCAGACAGTAGTCGGTAGCTATTCAACTACGAACGTGGTACTATCCCCTGCGCCCGATAACGTGGCCATGACATTACAGGAGAAACTCTACAAAGCCATTGTCTCTCTGACCAATGAGGAAATGGTTGCCAGATGGAGAACCGAAGCATGTGGCGAAGACCCTTTAAAAAAGCAATAGCGTATGAATAAAAAGGAGGTGATGAAAATGCCGTTTGGAATGGGACCTGCCGGATGGGCTTATATTTCACCTTATGCTTATTCCCAAATAGGCTTACCTTATCCCGTATGGCCGAGGTGGGGTAGCCGGGGGCGAGGCATGGGGCGCGGTTATGACCGGCGCTGTTTTCGGCCTTATTGGAACCCATGGTGGTAAAAGAGCAACTTAAACTAAGAAAATAGGAGGTAAAGAAAATGCCTAATGGATTTGGACAAGGAAGAGGTGCTGGACGTGGTGGAGGCGGCGGCATGGGGTTTGGCTTCCGGGGTAGCTCCCCTCCCTGGCCTTATGTAGGACGGGGTAGAGGAGGCCTACCCAGGTGCGGTTATTACTTCAGTGGCGCAGGAGCGCCAGTACCACAGCCTTACCAACCACAATCATTTTATTCAGGAATGCCACCCGCTCCCGGGTACGCGCCTTATTCATCTCAGATGACCCGGGAAGAAGAACTAAGCTACATGAAAGACCAGGCGGAAGCGATCAAGAGTCAGCTTGATGAAATTGAATCCAGGATGCATGACCTGGAAGCTGAAAAGTAAGCAACAGATACTTCATGTTCGTGGGAGGGATGTACCATGCCAAATTATGACGGTACCGGGCCTTATGGGAAAGGCCCGATGACAGGTTTTGGTAGAGGTTATTGCGTCATTCCGATAACAAACTCAGAGCAGGAGCTTGAGTTAATGAGGAATCAGGCACGTGTGTTGCAGGCGCAACTAAAGCAAATCAAGAACAGAATCAAAGGAGTTAAAACAACAAAGGAGGTTCATCATGCCAGGATTTGATGGAACTGGCCCCAATGGAATGGGACCAATGACAGGAGGAGCCAGGGGGTTTTGTAGCCCTTGGGGAGGCAGCGTGCGAAATTATGCTTTCCCGCGATGGGCACCCCACACTTATCCGCGCTACGGAGTGTATGGTTTTAGGCCGTTCGTACCGCAGGTGAGCCGCGAGCAAGAGCTTGAATTCTTGAAGGGCCAGACGGGGGTATTGAAGGATGAACTGAAGGAAATAGAGACTGAAATAGAGAAATTATCGGCCGAGAAGAGTAAGGAGTGATATATGAAGATAGCCATTTCCGCTACCGGCCCCACACTTGATGCCGAGATTGACCCCCGTTTCGGGCGCTGCCAGCACTTCATCATTGCTGATACGGAAACTGATAAGTTTGAAGCACTGAGTAACTCCAGCGCCACAGCTGCCGGTGGGGCGGGAATCTCGGCGGCCCAGATGATCGTTGAAAAAGGTGTCGAGGCGGTTCTTACGGGTAACTGCGGCCCGAACGCGCACGGGGTGCTGTCCTCTGCTGGAGTCAAGATAATAACCGGCGTTTCAGGAAAAGTAAAAGATGCCATCGTGGAATATAAGCTAGGCACCTATTCGGCGGCGCAGCAAGCTAACGTTCCCGACCACTTTGGTATGGGCGGCGGCGGAACTGGTCGCGGTATGGGTGGAGGCATGGGCAGAGGTATGGGACGCGGTATGGGGAGAGGCATGGGCATGGGGGGCGGAATAATGCCTCTATCTACTGCAACACCACAATCATCCAGCCCGGAGCAAGAAATAGAGACCCTTAAAGACCAATCACAGGCATTAGCAAAGCAACTGGCGGAAATCCAGCAACGTATTGAGGAATTGAGGAAGAAACAAAAGTAAGCAAATAATATTTACAGGAGGCACAAATATGCCAAGAGGAGATGGAACCGGACCACCCGGAGGTGGTGGAGCCAGCCGGGGGCGAGGCATAGGTAGAGGCAGCGGTGGTGGCGGCAGGATGGGAGGCAACCGTCCCGGCGCCGGCCCCGGCGGTGACTGCGTCTGCCCGAGATGCGGAGCCAGAGCATCCCATCAGGTGGGGACGCCCTGCTACCAGATAAACTGCCCTGAATGCGGAACAAAGATGGTAAGAGGTTAAGCGTATCATAAGATGATAATATCCGTTGCCAGTGGTAAAGGTGGAACGGGTAAGACCTTGGTGGCCACCAGTCTTGCCCATTCCCTGAAAGATAAATATAAAGTGCAGCTTCTTGACTGCGATGTAGAAGAACCCAACGACCATATTTTTATGAAACCGAATATTACCCACAGTGAAGCGGTTTCGATACCTGTGCCCACAATAGACGAGGAAAAGTGTACCCACTGCGGCAAATGCGCCGAGGTATGCGCCTACCATGCTATCGCCGTCCTGGGAGAATATGTACTGACCTTTTCCCGAGCTTTGTCATGGCTGTGGCGCTTGCAGCTACCTGTGCCCGGAGAAGGCCATTTCCGAGGTGCCCCATGAAATAGGGGCGATAGAAACAGGGCATGCCGACGGCGTAGACTTTGGTCACGGTAAGCTAGCTATAGGCCAGGCAATGGCGCCACCGATTATCGGGAAAGTGAAGGGGCTTGTTGACAAAGATAGCGTGGTTATCATTGATGCTTCGCCAGGAACGTCCTGCCCGGTGGTGGAAGCCATCAAGGGCAGCGACTTCTGCCTGCTGGTAACCGAGCCGACGC
>CAYNDE010000128.1:0-5131 GCA_964395535.1 uncultured Pirellulales bacterium | reverse complement strand
CAAGCTTTGGTTAACATTATACAGAAGTGTCAGATTAAGTCTTGTCTATTCCATACTTTAAGTAAAAAGAGTAATCTTATTTAATCTTCTTTGGCCTTTTCTTCTGCTTTTGGTTTTTCCATTGCCGGCTTCGGCACAAACTTCTTTCCCGAAACCTCGCTGGTACCCATCTCGCTTGAGGATTGGCCTTTAATCTTATCACCGTCAATCTTAAGGTCGAAATCAATCTGGAAACCCCTGTCGCCGAAACCGAAACTGATATTGAATTTTACCTTGCCGTCTTCTAACTTAAGGTCATTCGCATCTACGTTGCCGAAGCCCATACTGTACGTCGCAGTCAGGTCGTTATCTATCCAGAGCGCGCTGTCGAAGTCTCCTCTATCGGTAATCGAAACCAGGTCCCATCTGCCGATATACTCTTCGCCTTTACGTTTTCCTGTCATTTCTCTTTCGCCCCGCTCGCCCGTAAACGTGCCGGTAAGTTCGTTCCCTTTGACCTGGCCGGCAAAAGTACTTTTCATTTCCCTGTCGCCGAAACTGATTACACGCTCGAACGTGAGCTTGCCTTTGTCGCATTTGAGATTTGAAATCTTGCTTTCACCGCGCTCCGACACCCATTTACCCTCGAGCTCGCCCTTGTCGTTTTGAGTAATAATCAATTCACTCGTCCTCTGCCTGTCGGCCGGGCCGGTCTGTATCAGCCATACACCGACACATTCCGGCTTCTGTTTTATACGGGTGCCGGTAAATGGCGTTTCACCTCTGTCGGTGATAAGTTCGCCTGTGAGCTTGTCGTCCTTGAGTGTAGCTTCAACATCGATGTCGAATTCAAAATCGCCCATAAAGACGGTTCTTGTAAATGTAAGCTTATTGTCTTTAAAATTGACGTTTTGTATTTCGTCTTCCTGAATACCCTCGTTCCATACAATTTTAAGTGAGCCGTCCGCCTTTTTTGCTATCTGAAGCTTGTTCGACATCTGCCTGCCCCCCTGCTCGGTAGCAATCTTCCAGTTACCGCAGATGCCCGCCTCTTCTGTCTTCTTTTCACTCTCAGCCAAAAGCACAGAAGCTGCCGAAAGGATAAATATAGTTGTTAATACCGCTAAAATTATTCTTGTCTTCTTCATAATCAAAATACCTCCTTAGAAAATAAAGTTAATAAATTCTATTTTGCTTCAAAATCACCGCAAAAGGTATCAGCCGGCACCTTAGCCCAGTATGCCGTCTGTACTTCATCTTTGAGCAGCTTGTTATAAGGATTGAAAGAGGCCGGGTGCGGCGATTTTTTATGGCATTCGCCCAAACCTTCTTTTCCGCTCAGCGGAACGAAAAACCTGCAATTTTTACAAATCTGCTCAGCCATCTCCAAACTCTTAATCTTTCTTTTCGCTCAGGTTACTAAAATCCCGCAATTTTCTCATTTCTGCTCAGCCACTCAAAATCCTCAACACTTATAATTTCTCACATAAAAACCGGCAATTTTCACATTTCCTCCCATCCATCTCAAGATCCTTAACACTTATAACTTCTCTTATACAAAGCCAGCTGCAAAAACAATTCCTTTGGGCCTTATATATTACCAAACCAGCTCAGAATTTTCAATCAATTATTTTCCTCATTTCAACAGCCGAATTTCGCACATTCTTAAAAGCCCAAGTCGATATTTACAGGATACAAAAACTGCCGAAGGCGGGAGTCGAACCCGCACGAGGTTTAAGCCTCACGGGATTTTGAATCCCGCGCGTCTGCCAGTTCCGCCACTTCGGCGCAATCTAAAACCTAATGATAGATGAAAAACGAAATTGAGTCAATAACTTATCAAACAGTCAATGTTCAATCAATAATCAATCAAGACTATGTCTTCGGGAATAGCGACGACGTCGCGGTGGCCTGGGCCGAGAAGCTTTCGGATTTCTGTGCTGTGCTTTCCAATTAGAGACTTGAGCTGCGAGCTGCTCAGGCTTGTAACAGCCTTGGCCCTATCGTTTAACATAACGACGTCACCAGCTTCGAAATTTCCTTTAACGGCGACAATGCCGCTGGGCAAAAGACTTTTGCGCTTCTCAACGGCTCGAAAGGCACCGTCGTCAATAACTATCGTTCCCGTTGCGGTGCTGTTGAGAATCCAGCGGGAGCGATTGCTCAATTTTCGTTTCGGCATAAAGACGGTTCCGATTTGCGAGCCTTCGATAATCCGGGTGATAACGTTTGTGAGCCTTCCATTGGCAAGGACTATTCGACAGCCGGCATTAGATGCGATTTTCGCAGCCTCCAGTTTCGTCTTCATACCGCCTGTGGCGAGCCTGCTGCCCTTTTTGCCCGCACTTCTTACGATATCATCAGTTATCTCGTAAACGGCATCAATCGGCTTTGCATCTTTGAATCTGCGAGGGTCTTTGTCGTAAAGGGCATCGATATCGCTGAGCATTATCAGCAAATCCGCGTCGATTTTGCTGGCGACAAGTGCGCTGAGCTTGTCATTGTCGCCGAAGGTCGAGCCGATTTCATCGGTGCTGACAGAGTCGTTCTCGTTGAGTACCGGTATGACGGATAGCTTCAATAATGTCTCAATCGAGTTGCGAAGGTTTAAATATGTCTTTCTATTGTTCAGCACCTCCGCGGTCAGCAGGACCTGGGCGGTATTTACGCCGTAACGCAAAAAAGCCTTTCTATATTCAGCCATCAAGAGCGGCTGGCCGATAGCGGCACAGGCCTGTCGGACTTTCATATCCTGTAGTCTTGGCTCGGCTGCGAGCTGACCCGCACCCATACCGATAGCTCCGGAGGTTACAATGACGACTTCTCTGCCGCCTTTTATGAGACTGCTGACCTGGCGGGCGACCTTTTGTACGTAGGCGGTGTCTATTCCGCCGGCTTTCGAGAGTGTGTTTGTGCCGATTTTTATTACGATTCTTTTGGCCTGACTGAAATCACGCATAATTTGTTCTCTTTTGAAAAATCCAATATTGAACAGTTGATTTTAAATGTTAGATGGTAAGTTGTAAAGAAGGAAATTGGATGCTCGATGCTGGATACTCGATGCCTGATTTAATTTTACCGCCGAGGTCGCAAAGGAAGCTGAGAAAAAATCAACCACGAAGTTTCACGAAAAGGCACGAATTATTCAGGCAGGATTACAGGATTGACAGAAAAACAGTATGTGTATATTTACAAAATTAAAACATAGTGGTATAATTATATTATGAATTTTAGTGAAAGGTAAATAGACAAATGTTTTGTGAATTTGGAATAGCTCTTAAAATATTTCATGAATAATAGGGGTAAATTGAAATGTTAATAAAAAAGTTTTTTTTGATTATCTTACTGATAGATATTGCTCTATTGTCATCGAATTGCAAGAAGAAAAGTTCTTTAGACCCACAAGGTAAAAAAACGTATGAAAATATTTTTGAGGCAGTCATTTCAGGGGATTGCGAAGCTGTTAATGAATTTTTGAGTTACGTGGAAGTTGATATAAAAGATAATATGGGACAAACTCCGCTTCATGACGCTGCTGCTTATGGGCAATTCGAGGTAGCTAAACTATTAATTGATAAAGGAGCTAATGTTAACACAACTAATAAAATGGGAGGAACTCCTATTGGAGCTTGTACTATGGGTAGAGGTAGATTTCTTGATGTCGCAGAATTACTAATAGAACATGGTGCTCAAATAAATGTTAGGGATAAAAACGGACCAACAGCATTACATAAATCGGTAATAAATGGCCAACCTAAAATGATTGAACTTCTTTTAGAAAATGGAGCCGATCCCACAATAAAAAGCAATGGTCAGACGCCCCTTGATCTTGCCGAGGTACTCACAAAAACAGATTTCAGAAGAGGATCTTCAATGTATAAAAGGAGAGACAAATTTGAGGAATGCAGAAAGATTCTTCAGGAATTTTCCAGTAAATAGATGACTCGAGTAATTTTTTAGCTCTTTGAAAAATGAAAGAATGTAAATAAAATTTATCTACCAGTGGTATGATGAAGAAATCGGCCAGTATTACCTGCGTGCCCGTATATATGACCCGTATCTGTCTCGCTTTACAACCTTTGACCGTGTAAAAAAGCAAATTTGAGATTTGAAATTTCAAATCTGAGATTCGAGATTACTCTTATTCTATTTGCTCCGGATAATCCTGCGGTCGCGCTTTTCGCAAAGTTTCCTGAATCTGTTTTTCAAAGGCAAGTGCACGTTTTTGCGTTTCGTATCTGCCGCGAGTATTTTCATTCAGATGCCGCTGACCTTTTATATCGCTGTTCTGAAGGCTGTCCGCCCAGCCGCGTATCTGCCTTGAACACGATTCCGCCAGAGATTTGAGATTTGAAATTCCAGATTTGAGATGAGCCGCTTCGGGAAACTTTTCGGTAAAAATCAGCATTGAGCGGGTCTCTCCACATGACCCTCGCGATATATACAGAAATGCAAGCAGCTCCGCTGTCGAGCCGCGCTCGAATCCTTCGGCTATGTTATTCGAAACCGACAATGATGAACGCCTCATTTGTCCGCGAAGGTCGCCCGGCTGATTGAAGAATTTATCTTTCGTCAGCTCATATACCCTTCTCGCCAGCTCAATTGCATCCTTCCAGACCGGCAAATCTTCAAATCGCTCATATTTCATTTTTTGCTCCCAACCAACATTAATGCTTTTTAAGCTAACTTAAACTACATCATGGACACAATAAAATTAAAAAGTAAAAATTACAACTTTAAAAAACAAAAAAATCAATCACAGTTTAATGAGTATTATTAAAAGGAATAATTGTTTAAGACTGGGTGGTGGATAGGAATTGGCGCAGGCCGTTAGCGAATATTTCGACAGCGACGGCACTGAGCACGCAAATAAAAAAATTAAAAGTTAAAATTCAAAAAGCAAAACCATAACCTAAAAGTGAAAATTGTTCGATTTATTTGAATTTACTCAGGACAGATTTTCAGAGGAGTTCGCGCGCAAGATCGTGCAAGGGGGTAATTAGAAAAACCGATTTTTTTGAAAATTTTTTTAATCCCTTCTCTATAAGCACTTACAGAAATTTGCGGCTTAGAAAAGACGTAAAAGCGCGCAAGATCGTGCAAGGGGGAGCAAGTATGGAGGACGGATGACGGAGGACAGAAGACGGAGGAC
>CAYNDE010000127.1:0-5146 GCA_964395535.1 uncultured Pirellulales bacterium | reverse complement strand
GTCGAGGACGTTGTTTTTGCGACTGTGAAGTTCGATGACGGGAAAATGGCTCATATTCACTGCAGCTGGCTCGACCCGCACAAGATAAGAAAGATGACGGTGGTAGGTTCCGAGAAGATGGTGACATTTGATGATATGCAGGCCAGCGAGAAGGTGAGGATATGGGATAAGGGTGCGGCAATAAAGAAAGATACCGAGACGGGATATCCGGAGATAATATCTTTACGGTTCGGTGATATTGTTATACCCAAAATAGCGGCGACTGAGCCGTTGGCGCTTGAGTGCAGGCATTTTATTGACGGCGTGCTTGACAATGAGCCGATACGCAGTGACGGCGGTGACGGTTTGAAAGTAGTGCAGGTGCTTGAGGCGGGTCAGAGGTCGTTGGATAATAATGGTGAGCCGATTGAGCTGGAGTATGATAAATGAGCGAGAAGAAAGATTATTTTGTTCACGAGTCGGCATACGTTGATGAGCCTTGCGAGATAGGCAAGGGGACAAAGATATGGCACTTTTGCCATATTATGAAGGATGTTAAAATCGGCGAGAGGTGTATTTTCGGCCAGAACGTTTGTGTTGCCGGCGGTGTTGTGATGGGCAACAATGTGAAGGTTCAGAATAATGTTTCGATATATACCGGAGCTGTAATTGAGGACGACGTTTTTTTGGGGCCATCATGCGTTTTGACGAATGTTACGAATCCGCGGTCGCAGGTTGTAAGGCATAGTCTTTATGAGAAGACGATTTTCCGCAGGGGCTGTACGGTTGGTGCGAATGCGACTGTTGTTTGCGGGATAGAGCTTGGCAGATACAGTTTTATAGCAGCAGGCGCTGTTGTTACAGAAGATGTTCCAGATTATGCGTTAATGGTTGGTGTCCCGGCTAAGCAGGCCGGCTGGATGAGCAGGCACGGTCATATCCTGAAAAAACCGGATTCGAACGGGATTATGATATGTCCCGAAAGTGGTTACAGGTATCAAGAAATTGAGAAGGGGATTATGCGCTGTCTTGACCTTGATGAGGAAGCGCCGCTGCCTGCTGAATTGTCAAAAGGCGAGATACCTTACGACGAATTCAAGAAGAAAAAATAAACGAAGAGCAATGGTTAAGTGACTGGAGAAGGTTTATGCAGATACCGCTTTTGGATTTGAAGGCACAGTATGCGAAAATCAAAGACGAGGTTCTGGCGGCGGTGTCGGAGGTACTCGAGAGTCAGCGTTGTATAGGCGGGCCCAAAGTCGAGGAGCTTGAGAAAAAAATAGCAGAAATCAGCGATTGTAAATATGCGGTTGGTACATCGAGCGGAACGGATGCGATATTGAATGCACTGATGAGTCTTGAAATAGGAGAGGGCGATGAGGTTATAACGACGCCTTTTACTTTTTTTTCTACTGTCGGCTGCATTGCGAGGGTTGGTGCGAAGCCCGTTTTTGTGGATATTGACCCGAGGACATATAACATCGACAGTATGAAGGTTGCCGAGGCGGTTACAGAAAAGACAAAAGCGATAATGCCGGTTCACCTTTACGGGCAGATGGCTGATATGGAGCCGATTATGGAGGTTGCGAAGAAACATAATATCGCGGTGATTGAGGATGCAGCGCAGTCGATAACGAGCACATACAAGGGCAGAAAGGCGGGCAGTGTCGGGACGGCAGGGTGCTTTAGCTTTTTCCCGAGCAAGAACCTGGGTGGGATAGGGGACGGCGGGATGATAGTGACAAACGATGAAAAACTCTACGAGCGTGCGTTTATTATGCGCAATCACGGCAGCAAGCCGAAATATTATCATAAGTTTATAGGCGGTAATTTCCGGCTTGACCCGATACAGGCGGCAGCGCTTCTGGTCAAGCTGCCATATTTGGACGGGTGGAGCGAGGCGCGTCGAAAAAATGCGGCATATTATAATAAGAAGTTCGAGGGGACAGTTGTTCAGGTGCCGTATATTAATCCTGATTGTGTTACTATTTATAATCAGTATGTTATACGTGTTCCGAGACGGGATGAAGTGGTTGCACATTTGAAGGAGAATAATATCGGCTGTGAGATTTATTACCCGGTACCGATGCATTTGCAGAAGTGCTTTGCTTATCTCGGCTGCAGGGAAGGTGACTTCGGTGAGGCTGAGAAGGCAGCGAAGGAAGTTATGGCTTTGCCTGTATATCCGGAGCTGACCGACGAGATGAAGGATTGCGTGGTGGAGACGCTACTTTCTTTTCTGGGCTGATCCGTATATGCAAGCTATATTGTTATTGGGTACCGGCTGGCGGCGTCAGGAGTCTGAAAAATGTATAATGAAAAAAGCGTTTGTGTAGTTGTTCCGGCATACAATGAAGAGAAGCTGATAGGCAAAGTCATCGAAACTATGCCGGATTACGTCGATAAGATTGTGATAGTAGATGACAAGAGCAGCGACGGGACGGTCGAGATTGTTCGCAAATTTGCTTCAGAGTCCAAAGGTAAGATAATTCTTATCGAACATAAAAAGAACGAGGGCGTCGGCGGTGCTATAGCGAGGGGCTATAAGTGGGCGCGCGACAACAGGATGGATGCAACGGCTGTTATGGCTGGCGATGCACAGATGGACCCTGAAGACCTGCCGAAGCTTCTGGAGCCTGTTGTTAACGGTGAGATTGATTACGCCAAGGGCAACCGGCTTTTCACGGGCAATGCCTGGAACGTCATACCGAAAATACGATACTTAGGCAATTCGTATCTGTCACTTCTGACCAAAATCGCCTCGGGTTACTGGCACATAGCCGATTCGCAAACCGGATATACGGTGATAAACCTCAAGGCGCTTGAGCTGATTGATATCGATAAGATTTACAAGAGGTACGGGATGCCGAATGATATGCTCATTAAGCTCAATGTTTATAATCTGAAGGTTCGTGATATTCCGGTCAGGCCTGTTTATAATATCGGTGAGAAGTCTTTGATAAAGATTCACAGGGTGATGGTGACATTGAGCTGGCTTCTTCTGAGGAGATTTTTGTACCGGATGAAGGAAAAGTACATAATAAGAGATTTTCATCCTTTGGTTTTCTTTTATTTTCTTGGATTTTTGTTCGGCCTGGCGACGCTAGTTCTGTTTGTTAGATTGTTTTACTACTGGGCGGTGAGCGGTCGCATTCCACCTATTAATGCACTGGCGGCGATGTTCAGCTTTATGAGCGCTGCTCAGTTTACGCTTTTTGCGATGTGGTTTGATATGGAAAGCAATAAGGATCTGAAGTGAGCGGTTAGGGGGAAATCTGAAAAAATGCCCGAGAAAGGTTTTATGCAAAAAAGTGAGACGGCACAATTGCAGGCGGGATATACTGCATTAACACGGCTGGACTGGATTCTGGCACCGGCTGTTTCGATAATCGCAGGGATATGGATTTATTTTCATATATATTCAGCGATTAACTGGGACGATTTGCTTTATATGTCACTGGCGCGGTACACTGACGGCCAGGCGTGGATATTAAACAGGTATGGGCATATATATTTTTTGAAGCTGTTTTATTTTTTTGCAGGCGATTCGATAACGGGAGCGAGGATTTTCTGGTGCTTTTTGTTTTCGGCGAGCTGTATTTTGATATATTTTTCCGCCCGAATACTGGCTGGGAGAGGAAGTGCTGTTGCTGCAGTAATAGCGGTGCTTTTAGTTTATATGCAGCCGATGTTCGGCAGAGAAGCAGGTTCACCGCTGGCAGATTTTACGGTGATGTTCCTGGTGATTTTGGGTGTGTTCATTTATCTTGCATTTCTCGGTCGCAGGGACAAGTTTACTCACTGGCTGTTAATGCTTTTAGGGCTGGTTTTTTTCTGGGCGGTTAAGTCCAAAGAGACCGGGATTTGTATGGCAGTTTTATTTTTTGGGCTTGGCAGAGATGCGCAGAATCTTTGGCGTATAAAACGGTTTTTTCAGGATGTTGGGTGGGTTGTTTGCGGGATACTTTTGGGCAGTCTGATTTTAATGCTGCTTGACGCGGCATTTGTGGGAGATTTTTGGTTTTCTGTTCGGCCTTCAAATATCAGTAAGCTTTTCGGCAGCAATCTCGGTGAGCCGAAAATCGATACGCGAACCCGTACGATACAGTCGTGGTTTTCGTTTTTCACGACAAGGCCGATATTTGTACCTTTTTTGCTTTATCTGCTGGTCGGGTGGAAGTCGCATTTTAAGAGTTTTACAATGCGGGAAAAGATTGTATGGCTGATACCTTTGTTTCTTATGCTGTTTCTGACGTTTTCGAGAAGGGCGTGGTATGTTGTGCCGCGATATGTAAGTCCGGCGATACCGATTATGGCGATATTTGCGTGTCAATTTTTTCACTTTGATTTGAAGGGACAAGCCGGCATAGGCAAGGGCTTTACGATTTCGAGAAGAGGTTTTGGAATCATCCTGGCGGCGGCAGCTTTTATTATTGTTATCGGATTGTACGTACCAAAGATTCACAGCTGGGCGATTTATTATAAGCTTGATGAGCCTCTGGTGGGTTTCCCGAATTTGAGATACCAGAGGTTATCGCCGGAACAGCTATTTTATGCGCTTGCGATAATACCTGTAGCGGTGACGGGACTTTTGATAACGGCTCTATTGAGCAAGAAGCGAGGTCTTGCGACATTGTTTTTCACGGCGTTGTTTTTATTCGCATTGATGCTGCCTTCTTTTTCAGACGGCAAGGGCTTGATGGATACAGCGGTTGTGAAGAGCCGATGGCGGTATGAGGCGTGCAGAGTTTTCAAAGACGATTTCGAGTTCGGCAGGGATACTAAAATATTGATATCAAAAAATGTTCATCAATATACATGGATGCTCGGCCGTAACGTCGAATCGCATTGTCATATTTTTAATATCTTTTTCAATACCAGGCTAAATTATGAACAGTTCATTGACGGTACGCAGGGGGATGTATTGAGAGGCGATTACGATTATGCGATTTTGATTGCAGACGACGAGACGAGGCAGATGATGCAGGGAGGTGAGTTTGGTCAGCTAATGACAGGATATGAATTAAGGCAGAAAGAGGCTTTGCATCCCAGCGGCAGAGGCGCTGTGCCGCTTATTTTGCTGAAGAAACGCTGAATTATTTTTTGGGTGTAATTTTATGAGGATACTTATCGAGGTTACACATCCTGCGCATGTTCATTTCTTTCG
>CAYNDE010000126.1:0-5157 GCA_964395535.1 uncultured Pirellulales bacterium | reverse complement strand
GAGTCCGACCGTCACGGCCTGCGTATAGTTGTTGAGCTGAAAAAAGACGCTGATGCACAGGTAGCTTTGAATAAGCTCTACCGTTTCACACCCCTGCAGTCAACATTTGCGATAGCAAACATAGCGCTGGTGATTAACCGTCCCGAAATATTAAATATCAAACAGATGCTCAGCTTTTTCATCGAGCATCGCAAAGAAGTCATTCGTCGTCGCAGCAGCTTCCTGCTCAAAAGATGCCGTAACAGGGCACACATTCTTGAAGGCCTGATACTTGCCGTAAGTGACATCGACGAGATTATAGAAATAATCAAAAAATCACCCGATGCTCCGACGGCTAAGCTGAACCTGATGAAAAAACCGCTGCTGCTGGAAGAAACCGCAACGCTTAAAAAAATCTTACCCAAGGCTTTTGTTAAGGAAAAAAGCAAATCCAAGCATTATTTGACCGGCCCGCAGGCCGATGCAATCTTAACAATGCAGCTTCAGAGACTCACCGGCCTTGAGATGGAAAAGCTCGCTCAGGAGTACACAGAGCTCATCGAGCAGATAGAGGGTTTCGAGGCAATACTGGCGAATGAGCGGATTTTGATGGACGTAATTCGCGAAGACATATATGAGATAAAGGAAAAATACAAAGACAAGAGGAAGACAAGATTTGTGGGCTCAGCTGAGCAGCTTGACGTCGAGGATTTAATCGCCGAAGAAGAGGTGATAGTAACGCTCAGTCACGAAGGCTACATCAAGCGAATGCCAATAGACACCTATCACAAGCAGGGCAGAGGCGGTAAGGGAATTATCGGCTCGGATACCAAGGAAGGCGATTTTATAGAGCATCTTTTTGTCGCCTCGACGCACGATTATCTATTGATTTTTACCAACAGGGGCAAGTGCTACTGGCTGAAAGTCTATGATGTCCCGAGCATGTCCAGGCAAAGCAAGGGAAGGAGCATTGCGAACCTTCTCAAGCTTGGCGACCAGCAGATAGCGCAGGTCATTAATGTTCGCAAATTTGATGATGAGGACCGTCAGCTTGTAATGGCAACGAAAAACGGCGTTATAAAAAAGACCAGACTCAATGCTTACAGCCATCCGAGAACGACAGGTGTTATCGCTATTAATCTTGACCCCGATGATTCGGTCATTGGAGTTGTTATGACCGGTGGGCAGGACCATATCGTGCTTGGTACGCGAGAAGGAATGGCGATAAGATTTGACGAGAACCACGTTCGCTCGATGGGCAGAAGCGCACGCGGCGTCAGGGGAATAAGGCTCAGGCCGAAAGACCACGTTGTAGGTATGGTTATTGCCGAGAAAAATGCAGCGCTGCTCACGGTATGTGAAAAAGGTTACGGCAAGAGGACAAGCTTTGACAGTTACAGGTCTCAGTCAAGAGGCGGAGTCGGACTGAAAAATATCAAAACATCCGAACGCAACGGCAAGGTCGTGGCCCTTGAGTCCGTTCAGTATTCGGATGAGATTATGCTGATAACGGCGAACGGCATAATTATCAGGACCGGCCTCGACCAGATTCGCTCGATAGGCAGAAATACGCAGGGCGTTCGTCTAATAAAACTAAAGGCAGGCGACAAGCTCGTGGCTGCAGAAAAAATAGTAATCGAAGGCGAAAAAAACTCGCAGAAGAAACCAGAAAACAAAAATAACTCGCAAACTAAGCCCGAATCGAATGTCAAAGCTGCTCCTGAGAAAAAAATAAAATCGGGCAGGAAAAAAACCAAACCCGAAAAGAAAAAACAAGGCAAAAAGAAACGTAAATCAAGATAATTACTGCGACTATCTGAAAGAATGGCAGGCAAATGGCTGAAAGCAGGACTAAATCGGCAAGCCAAAGTTTTCCTGTTTATGTAATTGTCGGCGAAGATACATCACTGCTTAGCGCAGAATGTGAAAGGATTATAGAAAAACTGTTAACACCCGATGAACGAATGACAGCTCTTTTTACTGCCGACCCAAGACAAATCTCGGTTACCGAAGTATTGGATGAGCTGCGGACGCTCCCATTTTTAGCTCAAAAGAGGGTCGTTATAATCAGAGATGCGGATAAATTCATATCGGACAACCGCCAGCAGCTTGAGGATTATTTTGATAATCCCTGCCCGACAGCGGCCTTGATTTTGATGGTTGAGAGCTGGCCCTCAAATACTAAACTTGCTAAAAAGCTCCCCGGATGCGGCAAATTGCTCGCCGTTACCGAGCCTAAGGGAAACCAGCTTCAGAAACGCCTTATTCAGTACGCGACAGAAGCCCACAACAAACAGCTCAGCCGGGACGCAGCCCAGCTCATAATCGAGCTGTCTGGCGGCCAGCTTGGCAGACTTTATACTGAAATAGATAAGCTCGCAATATTTTCGCAAACGCAAAACGAAATAACGCTCGAACATATAGAATCACTCATAGGCCGAAATCGGCTTTTTAATGCCTTTGAAGTTATAGACAGTTGTCTTGCCGGAAATTCGCAGCAGGCTGTCAGCAGGTTGAGGGAAATGTTTACAGCGGACAGCTCCGCTGAGTACAAAGTAGTAGGCGCTTTTGCATATCATATACGCAAAATGTTCAGGGCCAAAGCCTTGTTGCAGAAAGGCAAAAGGATTGATGAAATTGCAAAACAAGTGAATATATGGTCAAACAAGCACTCCTTTTTTGAACAGATTAAAAAGTTGACCTTGGAACAGATAGGTTCTCTTTTAGAGCACCTCGCCCGCATTGACTACGAAATAAAAACCGGCAGGACAAAAGCCAATATTGCCATAGAGCAGTTGGTTTTAAGCCTTGCCGGCACCTAATTCCTATAACGATTTACTGCTGAATTTACGAATAGAACATATAATCAGCAAAAAGCAACCTTCTCACCTTTTGGAATTAAAGATTCCTTTATCAGTCAATCTTTCGGGATATCTTTTCTTCAAGTCATCAAACACAGAGCAAAGTAACATCATCACTACGTTGAAGCGAAACAAATTCAGCCTTTCAGTAACCTGTTACCTGCTTTAGGCCCTGCCGATTTTCTTCAGATATCTCTTTGACTTCTTTAACTTCATTCTCGATGCTTTTTTCTTGACCGTATCAACACTGCGTCTCAGTTTCTTGGCTATCACAGCGGTCGGGTTTTCAGCGAAAAGCTTTTTCAGCAGGTTCACATCGGCTGTTGACCACATACCCTTTCTGCCTTTGCCTTTCTTTGCCCTGGACTTCTTCGCTGCTCTTTTCTTTTTAGCTTTCCTTTTCTTTGCCATCTTGTATCCTTTCGTTAATTGATACAAAACCAATTTTAACTATTTGACTCCATTAAAACTGTTGATTATAATTTATGTTCGACTATAGCCTTATGTCAAGCCTTTTTGCTTTATTTTAAATAAAAAAAACGTTACCTTTTTATCCCTGTCTCCGGCGACAAAACCACTAACTGTTTCGTTCCTCCTGCTCTTTACAATCATTAATTTGGTGTTATACTTTGTTAAGCTATGGCAAAAATTGATAAAAATTCGGTTGGTATTGTCGAAACTCAGTCTGTTCGTCTTGTCGATGAGGATAGCCCCTTGCGGCTTCAGAGCGGCAAAGAGCTGGCTCCCATCGACGTTGCTTACGAAACTTACGGCCGGCTGAACGACGCAGGCGATAATACGGTTCTTATCTGCCACGCACTCAGTGGAGGCTCCCACGTCGCCGGATACCACAGCCCCGACGACACCAAACCCGGCTGGTGGGATGAACAGATAGGCCCTGGTAAAAACATCGACACAAATAAATATTTTGTAATCTGTTCCAATTTTCTCGGAAGCTGCTACGGTACTACTGGCCCATCCTTGACAAATCCTAAGACAGGTAAGCCTTACGGCCTGGACTTTCCTATAATCACAATAGCTGACATGGTAAAGGTTCAGAAGCTCTTGCTTGATAAGCTCGGAATAAAAAATCTCCTTGCCGTCATTGGCGGTTCTATGGGGGGTATGCAGGTCCTGCAATGGGCTATTGAGTATCCCGATTTTGTAAAAGCCGCCATACCCGTTGCTACGACAACTCACCTTGGCGCACAATCGATTGCTTTCGATGCCGTAGGAAGAAATGCTATCCTCGCCGACCCGGACTTCGCCCAGGGACAATATGCAAACGACAATCTGCCTGCCAGAGGCCTGGGCATCGCAAGAATGATAGGACACATCACATACCTGTCTGAGCAGGGTATGAGAGAGAAGTTTGGAAGGGAATTGAGAAATTCAGAAAAGTATAGATATGATTTCAATTCCGAATTTGCCGTTGAAACATATCTTGACCATCAGGGCCGCTCATTCGTAGAACGTTTCGATGCCAACAGCTATCTTTACATCTCGAAGGCAATGGACTATTTCGACCTGAGCAGGGACTACGGCTCGTTAAAAAAGGCTTTTGAAAATGTCAAATCCAGATTTCTCGTAATCAGCTTTGCAAGTGACTGGCTGTTCACTCCTGCTCAGTCTGAGGAAATTGTTGATGCTCTTGCAGTAAATAGAAAGCTTGTCAGCTACTGCGATATTGAATCTCCGTACGGCCATGACGCCTTTCTGCTTGAGCCCGTTGCGCTTGGCCGGCTAATAGCAGCCTTCCTTGAGGCGACCCATAAGCCGGATATTAAAAGACCTCCTGAATCTCTTCCCAGTGAAAAAACAAGCTTTTTCGAATCTGGCCGAAGGGCTCGTGTCGATTACAATATCATCGAATCCATCGTCGAGCCGGATACTACCGTCCTTGATGTCGGCTGTGGTGATGGACAGTTGCTTGCGAACCTTATCGAAGATAAAGCCATCAAAGCCGAAGGTATTGAGGTAGATTATGACTACATACTTGCCTGTATTAATCGGGGCATCCCCATTATCCAGCGCGATATTGAAAGGGGGCTTTGCTACTATGCGGACAAGTCTTTCGACGTCGTCATCCTGTCGCAAACCCTGCAGACTCTCAAAAACCCTCAAAAGGTCTTCAAAGAGCTTTTGAGAGTCGGCAAAAAAGTTATTATCAGCTTTCCGAACTTTGCCTATTGGAAGTGTCGTGCTCAGCTTTTCTTCAAAGGAAAAGCACCCGTTACAAAACAGTTGCCTTACAACTGGCACGATTCACCGAATATACATTTCCTTTCTCTGAAAGATTTCGAAGAATTTTGCAAAG
>CAYNDE010000125.1:0-5225 GCA_964395535.1 uncultured Pirellulales bacterium | reverse complement strand
CCGTAAATAGTCGTATTTCCCAGCCGGTCGATTACCTCTTCTGTATGGTGAACATTTAAATCCTCGTAGCGGTCGTCATTGACATTATGTTTAATCTCTATTGTATTGCCTCTGGCGTCGATTGTCCCTGTGAGGCGGCCCTTATCGTCATAGACATACTGAATCGGGCTCAGGCCGCGTTCATCCTCGATATCTGTAACAAAATGGTCAACGGGGCTGCGTCTGTAATCTTCATAAACATAAGTTGTTATTTCATACTGCTCATCAACGGTATTAGCGTCTTTATTAACGAGTTTTTTGACGCTCCCGAGGTTGCCGTACATATCATATTCATATTTCAGGCTCGGCAGGTTTGGGTCGTCACCGGGTGCGATTATTTTCGTAATGAAATCGGGATGCCTGCTGTCGTCACGAACTATCTCAATGGATTTTGTGAAGTTTGGATTATCCGGCTCATAATCAGGATTTTCTGTTGCCTGATAATGCCTCACAAATTTTGTTCTGGGCTTCTCCCTGTCGGAATCATCGACATCGAAAACTATTTTATCTCCGGAAGGCATCGATATATATGAAAGATATGGCTTGCCGTACGATACGTAACTGTATAAAGGCCCCCATTGCACATCGCCATTTCCGTCAATATATTCCCCTGTTATATTATGCTCGGTTTCACCTCCACGGTCAATATAATACGTTGTCCCGTCATCCAGAGTGAGCTTATATCCGGATACTTCATACTTACTCAAATCTTCATAACCAGGGACATAAACCGTCATACCATTCCAGTACAGTACCCACATGTTATAACCTGTCACCTGATTACAAAGCAATCTCTCGTGAAACCTCTCAGGAATAAGTTGTGCAGTAACATTTTCCGGTGCGCTATATTTAAGCTCCCATCCACCTTCACCAAAAGAGTTAATTCCGCCTTCCAAGCTTGAAACAAAAGTGACACGCTGACCGTCAGGCAGTGTCAGCGTAACGTCACGGTCGTAATCGCCTCCTATACGATAAGTTACCCCGTCCTCGTCACTGCCTCGCCTCTCGTTAAGCTTGATATCCATATTTGCAAGCGTATAGGTCCAGCCGTAACCGAAATCGCCTTCTCTTTCCCTGCTAAAGCTGTCATAAGTACGCACCACACTGATTGGGATACCCGCGACGGGAATGACCATATCCTGCTGCGAAAACTTCAGATTACCAATCTTCAGGTTATTACTGACGGCAATTTCAGCGGTGTCTGTCCTGGTAAGGTCGAGGCAATTAACGATAAGCTCTAAAGTGTAAATGCCATTCGGAACAGTTGTAAAATCAAGCTCGCCCAATAAACCATAGCCGCTTCCGCTGCCGACATGACCTTTCCTGTAGCCCTGCTCATCCAGGCAGCCCGGTGTTATATTCTTATACAAACCTTCGCCTTCGAGAGTCACTTTACAGCGTACATCATTGTTAAATATTGGATGATAAGCCTTGACGTACAACTTGAACAATCCTTCGGTTATCGTTGTTTTTGCTGATGGTATCCCGTCCCCATCTTCGTAAACTTTAAGAATATCATTAATTTCAGCAACCAGTGAATCCGTCTGCATACCCAAAGCCACATCGAAGTAAACCGAAGCATATTCTTCATCCGCCTGCAGTTTAGCTTCGTATGTCCCATTATTTGGTGAGCCTAAATCATTCAAATCTACAGTTATGGGAAACTGGTTCTGGCCGCTGCTTGTATCGTAATCTGTGCCTATGATGTCGAATGTCCAGGAAGAAACTGACACAAAATTTGCATCGAATGTAAGAGTTTGTTCAGGTCTCGTTATGCTGTCAGGTGTTACAGTAAAATTATAAATTTCGCATATATTCGTAAAATCCAAAGTATCCGTTGCAAAATCACCCGACCGTTCATAGGCCTTAGCCGTTAAAGTATGTGGGCCTGTATCAATCGAATGCGTATTTATATTGTAATAAAGCTGTACCTTTTGCGGACTATCGTACGAGCCCCGCAGAACCTGAACATCGTAGGGCCTTAATCTCTGGCCGTCCATCTCAAGATAATACAATGCAAGGTGTTCGTCCTCTGCGGTTACATTAACTTTGAACTGCCCGCAATAATTACCTGAAACCGCCGGCTCCGTGCTTATATATACCGAGACCACAGACTCGTCATTAGGATCCAAATAATTGTTGACCGTTATTTCTACCGTGTCACTGCCGAGTTCCTCCTGTCCGTCATAAGCTGTCAAAGTGAGCTGATACGGCTCATCCAATGCCTCGATAAACATTACATCGGGATTTACAACATTCGCTGAAGGCTCGAAAAACACATTTGCTGCATTCGGCAACGCAACCCACTGATATGTCAAATCATCCGAAGCCGATTTAACGCGGGCATCAGACAAATACAAGGCTTCGAATGGTATAGTCTCTTTGGGCCTGCCCGCATACACAACCGGATTCTGAACATCGATTTTCACCGTCCCCGAGCCGTTTGCATCTGCGCTATCCGTAGCAGTCAGTGTTAACCAGTAGGCACGTTCACTACTAAACTCGACCGTCGGATGCAGATCGGCCGAAGAAGAATCGTCCCCCTCATCCGGAGGGTCAAAACTGACACAGTAGTCGGGACTACTCGTCCACAGATAAGAGGAAATTGTCCTGCCGTCCATACACCAGACTTTTGCCTTGTCAAGCGGCAAATCCTGCAACTTTCTGACAGTCGGATAACTGCCGGGGTCAACTATAGGCTTGTCCGAGACGACTATTATTTTGACACTATCGGCCCCGATGAAATCCTGGCCGTACTTGACCTCAACCTTGTAAACATATATACCCGCCTCATCGAACGTCGCCTTGGGTGATTGAATATTCGCATCGTTCAAATTTTCTGCCCGGTTCCATTCATAGCTCAAAACCGATGTATCCCCAACACCCGATACTAAAGCTGTTAAATCCACTGATACCTCATCATCTATCAAATACACACAGTGCTCATCTTTATATTTGTTTCCATCAACGACGACCTTCGCATCAACGATGTTTTGTGGGAAATTGACCTGAACCTGAACATAATCCTGCCCGACAACCAGGCCCTCGTTCAAAAGCTGGCAGGCTATCGTATATATTCCCGGCCGCCAAAATTTTGCTGTTGTACAAGGGTCTTCCGCATCACCAAAATCAACCGAATCAATCAATTCACTGTGCCTCGCTTCCATCAGCCATTGCACACCGTCACAGTCACCTTCTCCAATTTCGCTAATACCCAAAATCACATCCTCATCAACCAAAAAACTAATCTCATCAGGGCTGCTCACCGCATCAACATAAACCTCTCTTCCATCGAACGATTTTACGCTTACAGTCACCGTATCTATTCCGATGACATCACCAGCCTCATCTCTGACCTCGAATGCGAACGGATATTCACCGGCACTTGTAAATACTGCTGTCACCTGTTCAGCATCATTAACGTCATCAAGAAACCAGGCCTCGTCCGACGATGAATACCATTTAACGGTTGTATCACCCTGCGCTGATACTTCACCCGTAAGAGTTGCATACGCATAACCGTCCGATTTTATAGATACCTGCTCATTGGCATCCGCCTGGGCTGTCTGCGGCGAAAAATCAGCATCCGTTAGCATTACGAGTACAACGTCGCTGCCGACTTCGTTACTATTGGCATCGAAAACTAAAAATTCAAACCTATAAACACCTGCTTCAGGCTCACCATCATCGTTAATATCATTAAAATCGACCCTGGTATGCGTTAGATTCTCTGTATTTACATCGACCAGCTCATAGCTGCCGTCAAAAACCCATCCATAACAGCAGCCGTTACAATCGCCTTCGACCCAGCCGGTCAAAAACGCCTCATCCTGCGGCTTTGTAATCTGCACATCTTCTCCTGCATAAACAATACCTTTTGCAGGCGGGTTGACCTTAACGCTGACAACGTCAACGCCGGCAATATCACTTTCCTGTGAATCCTGCTCTCTTGTTACAAGGCCGATTCTGTAAAGCCCCGGCTCTGCAAAATCTGCAAAGCTCTGAAGCGACGATGATGTCACCTCATCGATTGTTACATACTCCTGCACATCTTTATCAACAAACCATTCGAAATACTCCGACACAGCACCTGCAATCGAGCCGTTCAGATAAGCCCGATTATCCGGCCAGGTTATCTCATAATCACAGCCTGCATCCGTAATAATACGCGGGTAATCTACCGTTATCCATATCTGCTCCTCACCGAGATAATTATCGTTCGAATCATACGCAACACCTTTTATCCTGTATATCCCCAGCCCGTTAGCAAATGTAACCTCGCTATTGTAGTCATCCAAGCTGTATGATTCTGTCGGATTAAAAATAGCTCCATCCGAACAATGCCAATCAATCTTGTCAGGTTCTTGGCCGGCAAAATTACCCGCCGTTATCGTCGCCGTCTGCCCGATTGCAGCCTCAGCCGGCTCGCTTGTTAGCGTCATACCCAGATTCACTCTCACCCTGACAAAGTCCGCTCCCAAAGACCCTTCATCGTCACGAGCTTCGAGCTTAAACAGATAATCACCCACCTCTGTGAACGTTAACGTGGGATTCAGTGCGCCCTGCTGCCCGTTAAAAGAAAATCCGTCGGTCTTGTTTATACAGGACCATTTAACCGTCAGATTGCTTATCGAGCTGTCTTTTACGATAACTGCTGCATCATTTATTCTTACTTCCGCATTGCCATCAATAACACAAATAGTTTCTTCTTTGTCCTCGCCTGCATATACCTGAACAGGCGAATATTCATCCGCACCGATATCGACCCTGCCCCTTATAATCCGCTGCTCACCATCGATATCAAAGTTATCAGCAAGACTGTAACAATCGATCCAAACATAACAATAACTGCATGGCGTAACATTATAATCTGTTGTAAAGTAAACAGTATTGTTATATATATTTACATCTGTGACAGTACCATAAAATTCATCCTCTGTAGATGAGCCATACTTTGTCACGATGTAAAGTACGTCATTTTCGCGATATACACTTGCATTTTTAACTTCGATCAATCCTTCGAACGATTCCAATGTAAATTCATCTTCACCAACAATATCCTCAAAGCTATCTGTAACCTTCCAGTTAATTACTTCCATTCCCTCAGTGGAATTCGAACCCAGTGCCGGCTCAAAGCCAATCGTATTACCGTTCACACTTTGAACTATCCGCGGTATCCCGTCATT
>CAYNDE010000124.1:0-5241 GCA_964395535.1 uncultured Pirellulales bacterium | reverse complement strand
CCCACTCTATTTGCTCGGCACATAGTCCTGTCGAGACAAATAGCAAGATTGATGTGAGCATACAACTTATTTTAATACGCATTTAAATCCCTCCTAATATCGTAAAGCTTATTCTGTCAATAAACTATACTTTTACCTTCTACTGCCGTAAATGCTACAATGATACTATCCAACTGTCAAGATTTTCCTGAATACGCCGATATCGCCGCAATTTATGATACCATAAAAATATTTACTCTCTTATCCTGCCAACGCGAGCAAAGATTTTTCCCGCACCCTTTTAAGGTTTGAGCCCTACACATAAAAAATTCAGGACAGCAAGGTCAAAAGACCTGCTGCCCTGAAACTCCCCGAGTATGGCTCGAACCTACAACCTAGCGGTTAACAGAAAGCTTTTTGGGGACAGCCGAAAAGCACAGAAGTCTATTGTTTACAGTATCTTAACTGGTTTCGCAATTTTCGCAACCGTTTTTATTCTTTCGCGTTTTTTCACATTTTATCGCGGTATTCCCAGCGCAAAACGGTATAAAACGTACTGTTAAATACCTGCGAATCTAATCAGAAAGAGTAGTAGACTGAAGATGTTGTGCTAAGCAATCAATCATTTTTTCAACGTTTCTGGACTTCACCTCTCAAAAACTCATATCGTGCATTTCGTTGCTCATTAGAGAACCAATCATCTGTCCAGTCCCTTATTTGGGATTTATAGCCTGGTCCGCCACGCCGCCGGCCCTGATACTGATTCCAATAGATGATGACGCATAGCTAACTGAAGAATTGCAAATCTCCTCTGTCGGGAAATTCATCGTTGATCTTCTATTTACCCTGCTGTTTCAATGGGCTGGATGGAGCGATCGGCGTAGCGCCAGTTACCGGCAGATTGACAGCATCCCTGGAACCTGAACATGCTGCTTTGCCAAATCGCCTCGGACTGACCGTTACAGGCTGTGTAATCAGTTCGGGAACACTATAGGTATGAAGCAGTGAATCATAATACGTCGGATCTTTTTGGGGAAGAATAAACGGCTTTGAAGCCTTGCCGTTTTCATTAATATGGGTGAAATAGGTCCTGGTAAAAATCCCTCCCGTGCGTTTACTGCTGAAAGCCAGCCAGCGACCATTGGAAGACCAGCTATGCCATGACTCCGAATAAGGACTGTTCACGGAATCGAGTTTTTGATAATTGTGTGTTTTTAGATCCATGATGTACAGGTCGCTGGAGGGCCGATAGACCGGAAAACAGCTATAATCGCACATGACAAAAACCAAAAATCTGCCGTCTGGTGAAATACGGGGCAATAGGATACTCATGCCTGTTTCAATAGTCGAAAGCACCATCTCAGGCTTCCCCCATTGGTCTTTATCCGCATCGTAGCTGATTCTCATAAGATCATATTGTACCTGGTCATAGTTATCCAGAGGTACTTTGTCCCTGTCTTCCCAGAGTATTGATGCACTGCAGTAATAAAGATATGTCCCATCAGGTGACCATGTGGGATATGTCTCAAGGCGATCTTTTTCGGACAGCTCCGCGATGGTTTTTGCTGCTTTTTCATCCAGCCGATAGTAGGAGATCGCCGAATCAAGATCCACCACATCGCGCAGCTCCAGACCTACGGTGTGAAATAATTGCCGCACCTTATTCATTGAATACACCGCCACTCTGCCGCTTGGATGCCATGCGGTGTAGCCCCAGGCGGTGGGAACTGTGATGAGGTTATCACCGCAAGTAACTAATGAGATATTGCCGTGAATTTCACTCCGAGTCGCAATGCTCATTGTTTCCGGGGAGTTATTGCAGAAACTATGGCAATTGATACAGCCGACACCAGAATAACGACCCTCCAAAACAAGACTGTTTTTATAATTTTCAATGTTACGCTGATAGATTCTCATCGATGTCCAATAATTATAGACAGGCCGAATAAAACGAAAAACAAGATAAGAATCGATCGGTTCGCAGGCAATATCGTTGAGTATGGGTGTATAACGACGCCAGCCGTTTGCAGAATCGAAAACAAAAACATCAAACGACAACTTGTCCCCTTTGTTTTCACTTAACAGCGACTTCCATTTTCCTAAAGGAATCTCGATATTGGCATTTCGGCTATAAATTTCGACGGGGCTGCCGTGTGACGAGGAAATCCTGACAAAAAAGGATTCACCGATTTCGAGAATTCGGAAATTCAGCGGAGCCACATTCGGAGGAATGACGGTGCCGGAATAGTCCGGGCTGATCTTGGCCGGCCGGGACACCTGTGTACAGGATTCAAGAGGTATTTTCTTTCTGCAGGAGGAACATACCGCTGTTACCCCTATCGCCACAGTCAGCCAGAAATATCGGTGAAAGCTTTTCATCTTCTGACCCTTGGAAGTTCAAAATTCAAATAAAACATGTAGGTGTCTCCAAAGTCTTTCGCCAAATACTGTCGAATCATCTCCGGATTCATCCCTTGACCGTAAAGCAACTGAGCTGTCTTGCCCGTCTCATTGTATTCCTGAAAACGCTGTATGGTTTCTGGAGAAATCGACAAATCCCGAAGGTTGATTTTTTCGCCAAACCGCTGTTGCCGCAATGCGGCATAAACCAGAATGGCCTCTTCGTAGTGACGTGGTATTTTATTATACCCAATTTCAGCCATCCGGGAAATGTTTAGGGCGATTTTTTCAACCTGCCCCGATAACAGATACATTGCCATCATATACTCAAAAGCCATTCTATTGTGAGGATTTCGCTGTAAAAGTGGAGCAAAAACATTGTCCCAATCATAATCACCGACATGATCCGTCTGGACGGCAATACGGCGGAGGGATCGAACAGGTTCATAATCGGTCAACTGGGAGTCTTTCTCAAGACGCAGAAGAAGCTGCCTGGCAAAACGCCCGTATATCAAATCCTTGCTCAAAGCGCCAAGATATATTTTGGCAGTCTCGTTTTGTTCCTCCGCCAGATAGATTAAAGCGAGCTTCTTGACCAGGTACGGACAGCCATTCGCCAATTCCAGGGCTTCGGATGCACATCGTCTTGCATAACCAAGATACCCCAACTCCATAAAGATATCCGCCTTCCGGGCTTTTTGACATAATATTTCAGACGAATCTTTTGTGGAACCGGAATCCGGCATAGAAAGTAACAAGGCAAACGGATTCTGGTAATAAGAAAACATGTCATCACCAAGCCGGCCGGTATAATACAACGCCCGATTGATATCATAATTGAAAAAGATATTATGCTGGATTTCGTGATGCCGTTTGGCACATTCAAGAACTTTCTGCCAGTTTTCCTTTTCCGCATAAGAACTTATTTGCAAAAACGACTTCGTCCTGTCATCAAATACAACACAGAAAACAAGCAAAATTAAGCCATAGGGAATCATTTTTCTCAAGATCAACATGGCGAGGTGAAATCTTTTCATCCAGCCATCTTTGTCCGGCAGGGATTTCGTCGGGACTGGTTTTTTACCACTACGTTTATAGCGGGCGATTTGCAGAAGAATTAGAAACGGCGGGATGTACATAAGACAGAAAGGCGGAATTTCAGAAACATTCCCAAAATGCACTCCGATATAATATAAGGCAAGTACTGCGAAAATCCCTCCGGCAAGCACGATGCGTCTTTTAGCCAATAATTCATAAAGTGCGGCCAGAAGACCAAATATAAAAACCGCTCCGCCGACCAGATAGTACAAACAGGCAAACTCCGCCAAAAACAGCAGCGCACTAAAAAAGCTTTTCGACAAATCCATCCACAGGTATACGACAAAAGCCGCGAAAACTGCCGGCAGAGAAAGAGCGATCAGTAGCTGGTGTCCGTAGGAAGAGGCGTAGGCGGCCAGCAACAAAATGGGAAACAAGAAACAGGTTTCAGTAATACAATTGCTCCTGGTTACGGCAAACGCTTTTTTGGATAACAGCCAAAAAAGCCACCCGATTACCGTGATAATCAATGCCCCTATCCAGGAAAAGTAGAAACACTGGCTAAAAAAGCTGGATAGATAATTGACGGGACCGCCAACGGCCGTCAGGGAGTCGTAAAGAAACCGGCGGTCCATCACAAAGGGATAATAATAAATGACTCTGCCGTATGCATAATAAATAAGCTCCGGTTTAATGATCAGCAGAACAGACAGATAATATACCGCAAAAAAAACCGCTGCCTCGATTTCCTTCAGGTGACGCAACACAAATTCTTTTGTCTTTAAAAGGTTCATTTTTTTCATTCAACCAATTACATCTCAATGTTCCCGGCGGTTGTCACTCCGATTTCAAAAAGCAGATCGTCACGACAAATACCCGCGATAACAGGAATGATCGGCCCGCCAAGACAGTATCTGTCTTAATGCTTCAGCGATGCCGCAAAACAGTTCCTGGTTCTGGATATTTCCGGTCAAAGGCAGTGTCGGCACAGCCGTAATATAAATCTCGGTTACATTCTTTGCCTTAATTTTCTGGATATTCAGCTTCACTGGCATCTTCCTACATACACGGTTATCCACGTAAAAAAAGCGATTGTCGCCTTAGGACATCGACGGTTTTACCAAAAAGCTCATCATATGGTCAATAAAATTCATTTCTCCTGCCATTTCCCCACGAAATTGAAAAAAAACGGTTTTTCACGCATCCGGGCACAAAAATAAGAAAATGATTACTGTTGAAGGTGACAGCGATTCGTCTATCCAAGTCGTCGGTCTGACCAAAAGAAATGCGTTTGGCCGGATTCATCAAAATATTGACGAAAAACATGGCCGAATCCTTAAAACAAGCCTTGTAAGATATTCTCTTACAAAGCTTTACGCTTCCCGAGTATCCCGATATATCGGGAGAACCTATTGGCACAAATAGACAAGCCCTTGAAAATAAAAAACCTAGCCCCATCCTTATTAATTCTTGACCGAAAAAGCGTGATGATGCGTAATGACCCCGCTTGCCATCCTTTCTGAAAATGGCAACGCAAGAACATATTCCTGAGGAACACCTTCCATACTTAAATTGGAAAAACTTTTAAATCCAAATCTATTATAGTATGACGGTTCACCAACAAGAACACACCCTAGAGCCCCTAATGCTTTTAGACGAACCAGCCCTTCACGAACAAGGGCTTGTCCAATACCCTGCCTGTGCAACTTTGGTTGTATTGAAATAGGTCCAAGCGCATACCAATCGCAACTACCATCGGAAATAGTAACTGGCGAAAAAGCAATATGTCCTACAACTTGCCCATCAATTTCTGCCACAAGCGAA
>CAYNDE010000123.1:0-5264 GCA_964395535.1 uncultured Pirellulales bacterium | reverse complement strand
TTTTTGCTGATAAGGACAACGAGGTTTGTGATGAGTTGTGGCCCGGCGAGCTGGAGATAGAGTTTTTTAATAATTTAAATGAGCAGCAGGTTCGTTTTCTGTTGAGCTCGGGAGCGGAATTATTGACCAAAGGCCTGCTCAGCCCACAGATTAAAGAGCATATTGAAACGGGTCAGCAGCGGCGATGGTCTGTAATATGCTGCGGGGCCTCGATAGAGGAGCTGATGAACAGATTTGCCCTGAGCTGCGGTTTTGACGTCAATTGGGAGCAGGCCGTAAAAAATGGCCGGCAGCCTGGGACGGGCGGTGTCCGCAAAAGAGCGGTTAATCTTTATCTTCGAGAGACGAGTGCAGAAAGGATTGCGACGGTGGCGGCAGGCTGTGCCGGTTTGATGGCGGTCGTTAATGAAAACGGTGATATAACGATATATAACCCTTCGGATTATGAATCTGTTTCAGAGCATACATCTTTGTTAGCTGAGCAGGCTATCAGTCTTTGGCAGAGATTTTTGCTAAGATTCGGCGATGATGAGCGGATTGCAAATGTGCATTTCGCTCTCGGCTTACTGAAGAGTCAAAAAGGCAAATTCATCGAGGCGCTGGCAGAGTATAAGCTGGTGACAAACCGGTTTTCCATGTCGGCTCTGGCGCCATACGCATTATTGAATTCGAGCAGAATCAAGACCAATCTGAAGGATTATTTAAGCGCGCGTAAGGATTTGCTGCAACTTGTGGAGCAGTATCCGGATGCAGCGATAGCCGATAAGGCTTGTTTATATCTTGCCGATGCGACAATGAAAGCCGGTTTTACAGACGAGGCGTTTCGAGATTACAAAAAAGTTTACAACCTTGGTTTTTCAAAAGAGTCGCGGGCTGCCGCCGCACTTGGTGCGGGCAGGTGCGCTTACATTCAAAAAGATTATGAGGGTGCCGCGGACTGGCTGGCAAGATATGTCGGGGAAGTAAGGGGTAAGGCGAATAAAGAGCTTTACGATGCTTATTTTCTTTTGGGCAGGGCCAATATGGCTTTGGCAAGATTTGAGAAGGCCGGCGAGGCTTTTACTGTATTGATGGGTGGTCAACTGTCATCTCAGCAATACGTAGAAGCGGTTTCAGGTCTGGTGGACTCTTTCATTAAGCAGGAGCGTTCTATAGAGGCACTTGGAGTTCTGGAGAATGTTCAGAGCAGCCGGTTGTCACAGGTTGAAAATGTCGAGATGTTGCTTCTCAAGAGCCGGGTTTTGCGGCAGATGGGCTTTGTTAACAAGGCAATAGCTTCACTCGGTGACAGGGCCGAGTATATTTCCGAGCCGGAAATGAAAGCCCGTGTATTATTCGAGCTGGCCGGCTGCTATATAGAGGAAGGCCGGCTGGAACTTGCCCGCAGGAACCTGGCACAGGTTCTCGTTCTCGTCGAGCGCAGCAGTCTTTCAGATAAGGCGGCCGTTGAGCTGGCGGATGTGTGTCTAAGGATGGGCCAGGGTGAAAAAACGATAGAGTTGTGTACGAAGATTCTGGAATTCGAGCCGGAGGAGCAGATAAAGAAAAGGGCACGGCTGCTTCTTGCAGAGGCCCATAAGCAGCAAAAAGAATATGACAAGGCGGCATTGGCCCTTCTGGGTGGTTTTAAGAAAAACACTGAAACTGAATAGGATGATTTTCTGATAGTTAAATGAAAAATAAAAAGGATTTACAAAAAGGCTTGTCTCTGAATTTCGAAGATTCTTTACTTTTGGCTTTTTGCTTTTTGGTTTTAATGCTGCCGGCAGGCAATGCGGGTGCCGGGGATTTATCCGGTGGTCTCGATGCGACTGAATTGCTTGAGCCTTATTCAGAAAGTGATTGTAAGGATGTGAATTTTACCAAATCGGCAGTGAAGGAAGCTGATGTTGCTGAGCCGGTTGGTGTGAAGCTGTCGAGTAAGATTGAGCCTGTCAGTGCCGATGTCGGTCTGAGCTTTGATGATAAATTGTTTATAGCTAATTTACTCTTCGAGGCGACAGGGCAGACCGAAGAAGCCAAACGCCGGATATTGCAGGACAGAATCACTTCGTTGGGGCAGAGCTCTGATGATGAAAGTAAAAGTGAGCTTCAGAAAATGCTCGAGCAGATACGCCTGGTGGAGTTTAGAAAAGAAGAAAGAACAGATGATTCTGTCACGGTAACAAAAAAGGTGACTTCTGATAAGCCCGATGAAGCAAAATCAGAACAACAGAAGCCGGGAGAACAGGTTTCCCAGAAGGCTCAGCCTCAAATAGAGCAATCCCAAGCGGAGATATTAAGTGAAAAGATATTGCAGGTTTTTAATGAGTTGTCAGAGGACCTGAGCAAATTGGAAAATCCGGTTGAATTGGCGGATATTTTGTATCTTGGCGGCCGGCTGAAAGAGGCAGCAATAGTTTACCGGCAGGCGATTAATCGGATAGACGGTGAGGAGACCGATGCTTTCGGTGACGGGGCCTGGATTTTATTTCAATTGGGCAATTGCCTTCGTGACGAGGACCCGGCGGAGGCCAGAAAGTTCTATAGGGAGATGATTTCACGGTATCCTGAATGCCCCTGGGTGGATTTGGCAAAGGCAGAGGATGAGTTGCTCGGCTGGCTCGAAAAAGAAAATCTCAAGGCTCTGCTCAAAGACGGAGTTGCAGCGGAAAAGAAGAAATGAAAATTTGCTATAGAGTGAAGTGGTAGTTTTTGTGAATAGTAAATAGACGGAGTTTTTTAGTGACAAAGATTGAAAATAAAAACGGCAGCAGGATTTATAGCGAAAGCCAAAGTACAGGTGTTCTTATAGTCGGAGGAGATTGCGAGCTGGCGGGGTTTATACTCAAGATTCTGGCCAGGAAAGGCGTTCACGGTGACCTTGCCGCAGATAAGAGCACAGCAGAGAATTTTCTGGAGAAGAATGGTTACGGCCTTGTTTTTTTAAGTGAGCGAATAAGCTGCAGGCCGGGGACAGAAGCTGAAGTGCAGGTAAGCTTCGATTTGCTCAGCCGGATTCGGGCAGGTTCGCCGCAGATGCCGGTTATTATGACAGAGGGACGAAACGGGCATAGTGAGAGGTTGAACAGCCGGGTTGTAGAACTTGCTGTTAAGGCTGTTCAGTCGGGATGCTGTAATTTTCTGACGCAGCCGGCTGAGCAGGAAAAAGTTGAAGGCCTGCTGGAGCTGTATTTGCCCGGTCATAATGTTCACAGCTGTGCTTGGGCAGCAGAGGACGGGCATAATCTTTACACGATAGTCGGCCGAAGCTCGCGGATTTTGCAGACTGTGAATCTGGCAAGACGGATGGCGCCGACCTCTGCGCCGGTTTTGATAAGCGGTGAAAGCGGGACGGGCAAGGAATTGATATCTTATCTTATTCATAAGGAAAGTAACCGCTCTGAAGGGCCGCTGGTCAGGGTCAGTTGCGCGGCGCTGACCGAGACGCTTATCGAGAGCGAGCTGTTTGGTCATGAAAAAGGCGCTTTTACAGGCGCATATGCACAGCGAAAGGGCCGATTCGAGATGGCGCACGGGGGGACATTGCTGCTGGATGAGATTACCGAAACGCCGCTCAAGTTTCAGTCGACGCTATTGCGGGTCCTGGAGCAGCAGAATTTCGAGCGTGTCGGGGGCAGTGACAATGTCAAGGTTGACGTGAGGATAATCAGTACGACGAATAAGGATTTGGGCCAGCAGGTTCAGCAGGGCTGCTTTCGCGCGGACCTTTATTATCGGTTGAGCGGATTGAGGCTTGTTATCCCGCCGCTGAGAGAGCGAGCTGAGGATTTGGAAGAGCTCGTATGGCATTTTGTCAATCTTTACGCCCATCAGGCAAAAAGGATTATTAACAGGCTCGACCCCGTGATGATGGATATTTTTGTCAATTATCACTGGCCAGGCAATGTAAGACAATTGCGAAATGTGGTTCTTACATCCCTGATTCTCGGCAGCGGCAAGACTTTGTCACTGGCAGATGTGTCATGGCTTTTTGACGAGCTTGAGCCGCTGGCTCAGGAGGCAAAAAACAGTGTACCGGAAAGTCAGAAGTCTTTAGAGCCGGAAGCTGATAAGCTGCCGCGGCTCGGCGGCGTGCCGCTGGTTAAGATTGAGAGACAGGCGATTCTCGATACGTTGCGCAAGACGTCGGGCAACCAGACAAAAGCGGCAAAGATTTTGGGTATAAGTGACAGGACGCTTCGAGAGAAGGTTCGCAAATACAGAGAGCAGGACAGCCTTGCGGCTGTTTAACACAGTTTATGTTTAATTAATGAAAGCAGGGGGCAGAAGTACTGGGAAATTAGAAAATGGCAAAAGCAGATGAGACAAAAAATGAAGAAAAAAAAGAGGGCGGTGCAGCCGAACAGGCTGACAAGGAAGGCGAGCAGACGAGCAAGGCGGGTTTTATAGGCCGATTTTTGCCCTGGATAATAATGGCGGTGGTGATAGTGGTTTTCGCCGGCGGCGGTCTGACACTCGGCAAACTCTTTGCCGGCTCTAAACAGCCCCAGACGGCCCAGCAGGAGCAGCCGGGGTCTGCACAAACAGTCGACCTGAAAAGCAGCGGCGGGACGCAAAAAAGCTGGTACTATGACCTGGACCCGGTTATTGCCAATCTTAATGAGCCCTCGGTGACACGTTATGTTCGTGCAACTCTGACTCTGGAGCTGGCGGGTACAGTTGACCCTAAAAAGGGTGAGGCTTTTATTAACGAGAAAAAGCCGGCGCTTACAAACTGGCTGACAATCTATCTTGCCGGTCAGACTATTGAAGATATCCGCGGCGACAGAAATCTGAGACGCATTCAGGCGCAAATTCTCGATGCCTTTAATGAAAAGCTGTTTCCCGACTCGAAGCCCCAGGTTAAAAGTATTCTGTTTAAGGAGTTCGCAGTGCAATGAGTGATAAGGTCAGCGACAATCTGACGAAAGAAAGGATGCAGCAGCTTTTGGCTTCTGTCGGCAGCAGGCCGATGCCGCAAGAAGAGAAAATAGAGGCTGAGGAATATGATTGGGCCCGGCCGCACTATTTCAGTAATGAGCAATTTAAAAAGGTTGAGGATTTTGCAAAAAAAACGTCGGTAGCCATAGCTGAGAAATTCAGGGCTTTTTATAACGCTGATTTTGAAGTGACAGTACCATCGGTAACCGAGCACTACGCAACTGTTATTACCAATAAAACGGACGATGCGAATGAGAATGACTACTATCTCGTTTTTAATAATGGGGCAAAGCAGTTCTGCGGATTTGTAAGGATACCATATCAGTCGGCCCTGAGATGGG
>CAYNDE010000122.1:0-5273 GCA_964395535.1 uncultured Pirellulales bacterium | reverse complement strand
GCTTCGGTGGTAAGCGACGAAAGGCTGAGCTGTGAAATGGCGGATGGGCCTGTCAACTCGGTTGTACCCATTATCGACAGGGTATTCACGCTGCCCAGACAATTCAGGTATCGAAAAGTGACGGGCAAAAGCAATTTCGCAAACACGCAAAGGGCAGTGCTGGGCGAGGCCGACGAAGCCGACGACAGCGAGGCCCTGAGAGACTTTATTCGCAGACAGGCCGCCGGTTCTGCTAAGCCGACCGAAAGCTTCGAAGTAAAAACGCTGCAATTGCTTATCGACTACGAACCGGGTGACGCGATTGTTTCGAGCCCTGAAAGCAGAGACCTGTTCGGCTTAAAGACAGACAATCGAAGCAAAACCTGGGTAGAGCGTGTGCAGATGGATTTCGAAAATCAGGTTACGAAACTGAAAATCAAAAAACAAAGGAGACGTTCGCTATGAGCGCCCAATCGCAGACAGATGAAAGCAGACAAACCCTGGAACGGCTTGCCAGGAGCGGCCTGGATTTGACCGAAAGAGCGGTTGCCGCGAGCCCGGGCTCGATAGCCCAGGTGCTTTCAGGCAAGATTAAAAGCCTGTCGTCATATAACGTCTATAACGTTACCCCGGTCACAATAGGACTGGAAGGCTCACTGCCGATAGAGGTAGGCGGAGAATTCAAAGCGTTCAATCTGGCAGAATCATTCTTCCAGCAGGGCCAATTACAGGCGGGCAGCTTCGTCGTTATAAGCAGAGTCGGTGACAAAAACGTCTTCTGGGCAAAACCCTAATGAACGTTGAACGTAGAACTTCGAACGTTGAAGTTGAAAGCTATCATATGCGAGTTACAGAATGACAGAAGAAAAAAACAATAACGGAAAAAGCTGGAAGTTTAATCGGCAGGTGAATGTGTCGGTACTTATCCAGATTGTGCTGCTTGCTTCGCTTATAGTCGGAAGCTGGGTGAACCTGCAGGGACAACTGGATATGCTGCAAAAAGACGTAACCGTGCTGCTGGACAATCAAAATAAGTTCGAGCGCAGAATCGAAAGCCTGCAGGCAAAATCTATCGCATTCGAGTACCGAATAAGAGCAATAGAAAAACAAATCAATGGTGAAAATCCACAAACAGAAACCTTTAACGATTTAGGAGAGAGACGATGAGAAAGATTATGTTCGTAACGGTAATACTTTTTGTATTTGTTGTCGGCTGTGACAGTCTGCGCTTTGCACCGAACGAAACGCAAAAGCAGAACGCTTGGCTTCACAATCGCACAACTGCGATGACGGCTGAGCTCGCTGAAGATGAATTCACATCGGCCAAGCTGCAGTCACTTGCGAACCTCAGCGAACTTCAGAGCAGAGCGTTCGTCACATATTGCGGGCTGCCGAAAGAGTTCCCGCCGGCACAGACCGCTGAAGATTTATTGAGTGACAGTAGTCTCGCTATAACGCAGACAGCGATTTCAGATTCGAGCGAAAGGCCGGACGTCTGGGAGCTGACCGACGCAGGATTGGAGCTGGCTATCGCCATAAGTGCATTGATAGGCGGGGTTTACGGAACAAAGGCTGTTGCGTATCTAAAAGAGGCACGGGCAAAAACGAAAGCTCTGAAAGAAATCATCGAGGGAAACGAGCTTTTCAAAAAGCTCAATGCTGACAGCACAGAAGCCTTCAAAGAAGCTCAGAAAAACCAATCAGCCGAGACAAAGCAAATCGTCACACAACTCAAATAAGAAACGGATTGACACAGGAGAGAATTATAAAGAAGAATTTTAGACACGGATTAACGCAGATTAACACAGATTTTTATAAACTATTTTTTTAACCGTGTAAATCTGTGTCAAAAAAACTTCTTTTCGGCTATAAAGGAATTGGCAATGAGAAATTCGAAAAGGGATTTTTTCACCGACCCGGACAGGCTCGCCGAGGGCTTCCTGATTTCAGAGTACATCTGGGACGCGAACCCGCAATCAAAAGAGCTCTCAAAAGCTCTTATGCTCCAGGCTGATTACTCACTTCGAAACTGGCGGGACGAATTCTATAAATGGCAGGACGGCAAATATACAAAGCTCTCGGACGCTGAAATAAAAAAGCAAATCACAACTCACCTCAGAGGCCTGAACAATAACTGCTCAATCTGCGATGACGACCAGCACATTCGAATCACGGCTCAGCTCGTCAACAATGTCCTGCTTTGCGTATCGAGCTTCGAGGGTGTTCATCTCTGCGAGCAAAGAGAGCTAAACAGCTGGGATGACAGCAGAGAAAGCCTCAGCATCGTGACATTCGTTTTCGAGAACGGAGTGCTGATGAAGCATTCTCAAAAAGGCGATTGCTTTATAAAGCACAAGCCTGCATATTTCAGCGTCTCGAAGCTGCCCTACGATTATGAGCCGGACGCAAAGCCCGACAGATGGCTTCAGTTTCTCAACGAGGTGATGGACGGCGACGGCGAGAGAATCGAGTTGTTGCAGCAGTGGTCGGGCTACTGCCTGAGTTCGCAGAACAGTTATCAGAAATTTATGCTCATCGCCGGCGAAGGTGCCAACGGCAAAACCGTCTTTACCAAAATCATAGAAAAAATGGTCGGCGAACAAAACGTCAGCCACATACCGCTGTCGCTGTTCTCGCAGCAGTTCTCGCTATATTCGACCCTCGGCAAAAACCTGAATTCGACCAGCGAATCGAGTCACCGGCTGGACGAACTCGCCGAGACCGCACTGAAAAGTTTCACCAGTTCCGATGCGATGACGTTTCAGCGAAAATACAAGGAGCCGATACATTCAAAACCCACCGCGAAGGTTATGCTCAGCACGAATCAATTGCCGAACTTCGCGGACAAATCAATCGGCATCTGGCGGAGGATGCTGTACGTACCTTTCGATGTCACTATCGAAGCCGACAGACAAAATCACAAATTAGTCGATGAGCTTTGCTGCGAGCTGCCGGCAATATTCAACTGGGCGCTCGAAGGCCTGCAGAAGCTAAAAGACGCCGGCAGATTCGCTGAGCCGAGAAGATGTATTGCCGCAATCGAGCAGTATCGCAGGGACGTCAATCCGGCGAGAACGTTTCTGTTGGAGAATTTTACCCCCACGTCTTCTTGTCGAAGACAAGAGTGGGGGGGCTTTGACTCTATTGCGTGCAAAGAGCTTTATGATTCTTATGTGAATTGGTGTTTCGAGAACGGTTATCGGCCGATGAATTCCAGTAATTTCGGAAAAGAGGTTAAACGAGCATTTTCAAAAATCAAAAAAACTAAAATCAGAAATCTATCGAATTCGGTATGGATATATTCAGGATTAAACTTAAAAGAGGACTCTGAAATTAATGTTCCAAGCGCTCCATGCAATATCTAATTGTTTTTGAAATTTTTCACAGCTCATAAGGAGAGTTCAAAAACTTTTTAAGATTCGCCTGGCGCGCTGGGAACAGAATGCAAAACAGCAAATTTGAGCTCGCACAATCGAGCTCGAATATAAAATGAAAGGTCTTTTATGACTACTCAAGGCGTACAGGTACGTGAAATCGAGAGCCGGGATACGAGTGACGAGCAACGTGATACCGAGCCTGTGCGTCTCGGCGAGCTGCTGCCGGAGGTCTTGGATGATGTCAAGAAGAGGATAGAAAGCATAATAAAGGCTTAATAAACGTTGAAAATATGCGTAAAATCAGCGAAAATACGCGAAAACGCCGTTTTATTGAACAAAATGTTTGATTTTGACGAATGATATATTGTAAAATTAAGTTAGGAAGGCTATGCCCAACTTACCCAAAAAAATTGAATTTCCATTCAGCCGCGAAAAGGCCATCCAGGCTGTTTTATGGTTGTTACACCGAAATAACAGTTCTATGGATAAGCTTCAGTTGATTAAGCTGATTTACTACGCTGACAGGGAACATCTTGCAAAATATGGCCGACCCATCGTTGGAGGGCATTATTACACTATGGATCATGGGCCTGTCAGCTCTGAACTGCTGGACTTGATAAATGATTCACAAGCCAATCCTGATTGTTATAAATTTGGGTTCAGAAGTAGCTTTGATTTAATTGCAAAAGACAGCCCTAATGACGAATATCTGAGTGAATCCGACCTTTCTATTCTCGACGAGATTTATCAAAAGCTTGGACATATTGATAAATGGAAATTGCGAGATATGACACATGAGCTGAAAGCATATCAGAAAAACAAACCTTCTGAGGGAAGTCGCGTAGATTTACCTTATGAGGATTTTTTTGAGGATTTAGACGAGCAGTCAAGGAAGACGCTCGATATGATAATCGACGAGCAAAAAGCCTGGGCTGATTTTATGTAGATGGAGTTACCGGAGCACTTAAAATTTAAGGCAATTCTTGTCCAAGGCGGAGCATTCAAAGCTCAGCTTCCAACTGACGCATATCCTCGGTATTACATTGTTTTGAATAAAGACCCTGAAGATGACGATAAAATAATTCTTATCACGAGTACGACACATTTTGAATTGCACAGAAATTGCCCCGGCGGCGACGATGTTCATATTCTGCTGTCAAGTGCGGACTTTGAAGAGTTTACTAAAGAATGCCTTATTTGTTGTAATAGACCGATAGATGTAGATAAAGGCAAATTAAAGGTGGTATTAAATAAGCAACAATATACCGTCCTCAAGCCTGTTCCGAATCCAGTCGTTCAAAAAATCCTCAATGGAATCCTAAAGAGTTCAGTAGTAGAGTCGAGAATTAAAAAGTTAGTATTACCGGATGATGAATAAACAACAGTTGCCCGCTACAATAGCGTCTCGGCGAGCTCCTGCCCGCGATTTTAGACGATATCAAATCACGTATGACATCTTCTAAGATTCTATTGACAGGCTGACTTTTCACTGATATCGTAATATGACTTCAAGCCCGTATTACAACGAACCAAAGGCGAGAATGGGAAACGAGTATCGAGAACCGAGTATCGAAAACTTATGATTGTCGGTGTTATGAAAGCTCAATTGCATCTTCATGCGATAGGCTCGCTCAAGGCAAAACGCAGTATCGTCAAGAGCCTCATCGAGCGGCTGCGAAGCCGATTCAACGTCTCCGCCGCCGAGGTCGGCCATAACGACAATAAGCTCTCAGCCGTCATCGCAATAAGCATCGTCTCAAACCAGCAGCAGTTCATCGACCAGCAGTTTGACAAAATCATAACCTTTATGCGAAGGGACGGCCGATTCTACCTCGGACAAATCGAACGTGAAATATTTTAAGCAGTGCCGTTTCTAAAAAGAAACTTCTACTTTTATGTCATTCCCGCGAAAGCGGG
>CAYNDE010000121.1:0-5357 GCA_964395535.1 uncultured Pirellulales bacterium | reverse complement strand
GCCTCGATGATACAGACAACAGAATTTTCTTCAACCTTGCTGCCAACCTCCACAAACGGCTCCGAATCAGGACTCGGTGTCGCATAAAATGTCCCCACTAATGGCGATTTTATCTCTAACAGTTTTTCCTCAGCAGGACCTTTAGTCTCGCCGCCAATTGCCTGCGGCGCTTCGCCTGCAGCAGCCGCTGCCGGGCCCATCGCCGGCGGCACAGGGACCACGCCAAAACTGCCCTGCCGGCCGAACCGCTTCAATAAAATCTTATCGTCACCATGCTTTATCTCCACCTCTTCAAGGTCGTTGGCTTTCATAATCTCAAGGATGTCCTTTATTTTATCAAGGTCATTATCCTTATCGTTATGACTCATTAACGTATCCTTTCAAAAATCCTCTAACCAATACTCGAAAGAGGCTTCAATCCGCCTTAATTTACCGGTAAGTATATCCGGGCAGTGCCTTTTTGTAAACAATTTCCCAATCCCGCCTCAGCTCATATTTATCCCCTTAGAAGCTTTTATCATACACCTTTGATGTAAAATTAGGATAAAATATAAAAAATACCGCTGCGATGCGTAACAAAAACCAGACTCAATTACATATATTAATGGATGAAAGAAGAATTGAGCCGGACAATAAGCATAAGATTGCTGAAAATCAGGGACAAGGACACCATTAAACAATGGTTCAACGAGTTCGCGGACAGGCTCTACACCATAGTTTATTACAGAACGGGCAGAGACAGTGACTTAGCCGCTGATATTGTCCAGCAGACTTTCACAACCGCTCTTTTGAAAATTAAAGAATACCAGCCTGCTCGCGGCGATATGCTCACCTGGCTGATTTCACTGTCGAGAAACGTCACCAAAAAGATGCTGAAAGAAAAGAACCGGCAGATTTCCTTAGAACCGCAATTACACTCAGTCAACGGCCGGCTCTTTCAATTGTGCTCGGCAATAGACACACATCCCCTGCCGGCGGATATTATCGAGCAGGCTGAGCTTGCCGACCTCGTTCGAAGAACACTTGGACTGCTGCCTGAACGATATCGAAAAGCTTTAAGACAATACTATTATGAGCAAAACCCAATTGAGCAAATCGCCAAAGACGAGCACCTGAGCCAATCAGCAGTGCGGATATTACTTTACCGTGCGAGAAAGGCCTTCAAAAAACACCTGCTGAAATCTGCAAAATCCGTTGACCATATTGACTTATATTAAATAAAGGAAAACAAAATGGCGGACGAAAAAATATTCGAAGACAACTTAAAGCGTATGATGAAAACTGTCGGCCCTGAAAAGCAAATTCCGGACGATAAAAAAAACCGGATTCTCAATCAGCTTATAAGCTCTGCCAAAGAAACCGCACCTGCCGTCAGGACAATCCCGCTATGGAAGCTAATCCTGAAAAATCCCATTACAAAACTGGCGGCAGCCGCCGTTATTATTATCACTGCCGGCCTGTTCATTATTCATCTGGGCCCGGACGAGCAGGCACCGATAGGTACAGATATAGTCATCGCAAAGTCGCCGGCCGATATGACCTCGCTTTTGTCTATGTCCCTTGCTTACAAAAAAAGCGGTCTGGCCGGCCTGGAGGAACATTGCGAAAAAGCTGACAAAGCAATGTCTAAAGTGACGCCGAAAATTACACTCTCCGGCATTCTCAAAGAACTGAACAATAACAAAATCTAAGGAGATAATTATGAAAAAAACAAAAAATACAAAAAAGTTGATTCTCTGCACCGCTGCCCTTCTGCTTACGACTGCATCAGCATTTGCCGAATACCCGCCTGACAATGCAGCCGTCCTCTATTACAAAGCTTTTATGCTCTACGAATCCGATGACACGATGGGGGATATGCTCTCCGACTATGCAACAGGGAAAACCGCCTTAAATGAGAAACTTACCGAATTCTTAAATAAAAGCAAAACCCGAAGAATCATCGGGACAATAACCGACGCCTCACAAATACAAAATTGCGACTGGGGACTTAATTTAGACGAAGGTTTCGAAATGGAAATGCCCTATTTAAGCTCACTCAGAAAACTTACCTACCTAATTATCGCAGATGCAAAACTGCTTGCCGAGCAGGGTGACTACAAAGCCGCCCTCTCCCAATGCCTCGCTGTAAAAAAAATGTCGGTCCATGCAGGCGATGAAACTCTCGTATCCTTTCTCGTCTCTGTTGCAATAAACGCTCGTGCAAACAGTGCCGTCCAGGACATCCTCAATAGCGATATCGATATCGCAACACTAAACTGGCTCAAAGACCAGCTTCTGTTCATACAAACAATACAGCCGCAGGTCAAAGATGCTCTTGTCAATGACCTTAGCATAGCCTTGAACTGGAAAGAGCAAGCTATTAAAGAGGTTCCTGTCGAGTCTTTTTCTGATGACCCGAAAGACCAACAAAAGTTCAGAGAGATAATTAATAACGATGAGCTGCTTGCCAAAAACATCGAATATTTCAAAAAGCATATGAATCTTGTTGTACAGGCCTTCTCGCTGCCATATCCAAAGGGCTATGAAAAATTGAAAGAAATAGGAGACCTTCCGGTAGAAGACGCAAAAAGCAATCCTGAGGCATATTTTACGGCGGTGTTTTTCCCTGCAGTCTCCAGGGTATACATCCTTGATCTAAGAGCGAGGGCCAACGAATACGCCCTGAATTGCGCCGTCAATATCTTCGTCGAAAACGCAAAGAACAAAAAGCTGCCTGACTCGCTGTCCGCAAATTCACCGGTCAACCCCTTAAGCAGAAAACCCTTCATCTATGAAAAAACAAACGAAGGCTTCACACTCAAATGCGATGAAAATTCCGTGCCTGAAGAGGAAAAAAAGCATATGGACAAGTATGAGTATGAATTCAAATTATAAAAACCCGTAAAAAAAGGCCGGGTTTATTTTGACCCGGCCTTTCCTCTCTCCCCTTCTCAGATCGCTCAAATTATCTCAAGGCCGACTATTGTAATATCATCCAGGTCATCCGGACTAACATACCGATTCTGAGCGCAGCTGCTTAATCTGTCGTTAATCTCGTTAATATTCAAATCTTTAATACCGATAAACTCATCTGAAAAAATAAAGTTGCCCTCATCATTAAAACGTCCGATGAATCGTTCCGCTCCGTCGGAATACAACAAAAGTTTATCACCTTTATTCAGCTTTACAGTCTGCTGAACAAATTTGACATTCCCGAAAACGCCGACCAACGAACCCTGCTCCTGAAGTTGTTCCGGCTGACAGCCCGAACGGATGAGTACCGGGTATGGATGCCCCCCGCGCGAAAATGTCAGCTCAAGCGTTTCCATATCCAAAAGACAATAACAGCACGTAACAAACTGATTACCAGAAAGCTTTTGTTCTGTCATTCGCAAATTAAGCTTTGTCAGCACCTCTTCAGGCTCAAATACCCGATAGCTGTTACCGATTGTCTCACGCATCATTATTGCCTGCTTCAGGTACATCGTCAAAAGGGCCGCCGGCATCCCGTGACCTACAACGTCCGCTACATAAAAACCTATGTGCTTCTCGTCAACTCGCGCAACGTCATACATATCACCGGAAACCACCTCCGCAGGCAAAAATGTTACAGCCCACTGAAATCCCTCGGAATCCGGCAAAAATCGCGGTAAAAAATCCCGCTGAACCTGGCCGGCCATAGTAAGCTGCTCAGTCATAGTATTTGCGAAACTCTCCGCATCCAAATAGGTCTTCGGAATCTCAACGGCTGATTGTGTTTCACTGTTCATATCATTTTCCCCACGCTATTAACTTTTTACGCAAAAAGCAGTAACTTCCACCCCTCTTTATTTATCGGACCTCATCCAACGGAACAATTCCGCTGAATGGCTCCAATGCTATTTTCGGTTTATTAAGGACCTGACTTTGTCTCTTTATTTTTTTCTTTTTGCTAATTGAAGACTGCTGGATTGACTTTTATCAAAAAAATTTCTCAAAGCCTGATTTGACCGCCAAAGCTATCCCGCAAAAATAGCTGAGCCTATCCTGAGTATTGTCGCCCCCTCCTCTATCGCAATCTCATAATCACTGCTCATCCCCATACTAAGCTCACGAAACTCCCTGCCGACTATTCCCTCGCCGCGCATCTCCATAAAAAGCTCTCTTGCCCGCACAAAGCAGGCCCTGATGACATCCGTGTTTCTTGTCAGGGGCGCCATTGTCATCAGGCCGCAAAGCTTCACACCGCCAAGAGTTTCTATCTGCTCTGCAAGGTGTGTCGCTGCTCCAACCGGTACCCCGTACTTTTGAGGCTCCATCGACGTATTTACCTGTAAAAGAATCCTGGGGCACATATCAAGCTTTGCCGCCGTACCGTTTATCTCCTCGGCCAGACGAAGAGTATCTACCGAATGTATCAGAGACGCTATCGGAAGGACCTGGCGAACCTTGTTCCGCTGAAGGTGCCCTATCATATGCCAGTTCACCCCTCGGCTCGAAGGCCGCGAGGCCTGCGGCTTCTCAGGCAGGCTATTTCCACCTTCGGCCTCCGCTCTCAAAAAATCCTCTACCTGCCCAGAAATCCTCTTTAACTGCTGAACGCGGTTCTCTCCAAGCTCATCCTCGCCTAATCGAATAACCTCCTGAACCGCCTCAAGGCTCGCCGACTTCGTTACTACCACAAGCTTTATCTCCGAAACGGCCCTGCCCGCGCGTTCGCAGGCTGAATTAATGTTTTCTTTCAAACGTTGTAACCGCCCTGCAATTTTACTCATAGCCGGCTGTTTCTAATCCTGCCTTAAAATCAAAAACCTCTCAATAAAACACATATTACACTATCAATACAGCTTTCTATTTACCAGCCAAAAACCTGCTATAACAAACCTCGAAATCCGTCTCAAAACACTACTCTATTCTATAAAATACCTCTACGTTACAATAACCTGCGAATAAAAAAAATCCAGCAAAATTTCTAACCGTACGTTACGCCTCCGAATATAGATATAATCGGGCTTTTTAGCTGCCCAGGACCTTCTTTTACCGTCTCTTCTTTTATATGAAAAAATTTAATTTTCCCCTTATCAAATCCGATTTACGCCCGAAAATAGCCTGTAAAAGGGCCATTAATTTGTCGTTGTTCTTTCGTGGATAAAATAAAAAATTTTTGAATTGATTTCATTAGCAAAAAATGTTAAAATCAGGGGGTTAAATAAGTTATAAGTAGGGTGAAATAATACTGTTGCGGATAGACGAGATTCTGGTATTTGTTTTTTCCTTGACAGTTCTCTGAAAAAACCTATAGTCTTAGATTTTAAAAATTAGGCCCCTTTTGGGGCTTAAGATCCTCGGCGAGGCAGCGTGGCATACCGGTTTCCCCCCCAGCCGGTTCCACCACC
>CAYNDE010000120.1:0-5379 GCA_964395535.1 uncultured Pirellulales bacterium | reverse complement strand
CGAACCTGCCTAATGCGTGGTGGAGAATTGCTATCTTAATTGTGACTCCCCTCTCTCTTTGTTTGGGATAAACGAGGATTGCGTTTTTCTCTGCGGATTTTTCGTTTTATGTAATTCCTTAAATGTTCAAGCTTTTTAGAGGGGATAATTATTATCGCAACTACGATGATTAGAGTGATCGTCGAGATTTGTAATCCAATGTTAGCGTAGGTTTGGCCTGTGAAGTATATTGTTACGTTGAAATTGCCTGTTTTGTTTATGTAGAATCCGTTGACTATGGAATACGTTGGGATCGGCGATATCTCTTCGCCGTCTATGTAAGCTTTCCACATTGGGTGATAGGATTCGGAGAATATTAGAAGAAAAGGTTCATTACTGTTTTTGACGTGAGCCTCATACTTGCATGGGTTTATCATTTCATAGCTTACGTTTGGACTGGGCTTTGCTTCGAACAAATCGTCCAAGAAACCGAAATCCCCTTCGTCGTTGAATGTCATCGTCATCTCATCGAAATCTACTATCCCAGTGGCGCTGACGGTTACGTTTTGTTCGCCGGATTGGAGATAAAATGGGCCAATCTCGTAACGTTTAATTTCAGTGTCAGGGCTGTTGCAGGAAATGACGGCTATTTCGTTGTTCACATTCAGGTTCAGGGTCCCGTATTCTGGACCAAATTTGAGGCGAAAGTTAGCCCTATAAAATCCGTTCTCTGGAATCAACACGCTTCTTGAAACACTGTGTGAGGTATAGGCTTTGAATTCCCATATGCTTACTAGGTCGTACAACTTCGTAACCGAGGTTGCTAATATCCTCAGCTTATCGGTTTTTGCGGTTTCTTCAAAAATATATGTGCAGTTAAGTTCAGTGTTTCCTTTCACGTTAACTTGGTCTATCCAGTCGGTGCCGTTCCAAGTCTGGATAACATAATCCTCTGCGTACGCCCGCTCAAAAAGTATGTGTGCTCCTGTAAGCTCCTGCGGGGCTTCCCATTCAATTTGCAGCCATTGGGGCATCGTCTCATGAGGTTTAGAAGCCCACCTAGTATTTGGGTCTCCGTCGTTGGCTCCATTCGCATCTAAGCTAATAGTATCCCATACTCCAACTGAGCTGGCAGATGCGTTGCCGTTGGGTGAAATGTTCCAGCCAAGCTTGGTTGTGTGAAGACTGAAATCATCTAAGGTGACGATTTGTTCCTTGTCTTCAAGCGAGTAAATGATCATTTGGTCAAAAGCTATTTTTCCTGAGGCGCCGATCTCTATCAGGTGATTGCTGGCGTTAAGGTAGACTGGTCCAGCTTCGTACCATTCTGCTTCTGCGCTGGAGTTGAGGAGTCGTACAGCAACTGTTGTATTATCTACATGCAGCTGTGGACTACCTTGGTTTGGACCTTGAGCTAAACGAATAGCAAACATGTATCTGCCTTCGCGTAAAATTGTGGTGTTAGCTGCAAGAAGTGTTGAGGGTGAGTCTGCTTCTAGCACATAACCTTGGTATGGCACGCTGGTCAGTCGCCATCCTGAGGGAATCTGATACGAGAACGTGTGGAGTGCACTTAAAATGTGAACTATTCTGCCGGGATAGTTCTGAATTTGGTTAAGCACCTGTTCTTTCTGGTTTTCTAATGTAGATGATTTCACAACTGCAATGGCATCAACGTCATTCCAGCCTGTCCCGTCGTTGGTGAGGCTTATTTCATGTTTTCCTTTGTCTAAATGCAGTGAAGCAATATTTACCCATTTCAGTGTTGTCCGAGCGTCTGAGAAAGGGCACACACTTTTGATAGGGATACTGTCAACATGCACAACTAACCTACCTCGATCATTGCAGAACCCAACTCGTATCATTACTTCGTAATCCCCATCGGCATCTACTTCAAAAGGGATGCTCACTCTGTTCGTTCCGGCTGTTGTCAAGGTGTGTCTGCCAAGAGCGAGTACCCCAAAATCCTCCCAAGGAGCGGCTTTCCCCCAGTAAGCTGAATAATTTCTGGTTGGCATCGCAAACTGTTCTGCGCGTATCACATTCATGTCTTCTGAAGACAACATAACCAAGTCCAACAAGTCGCTGTCATCAAACAGAATCGTTCCTGAACGCTCAAGCAGTGTTTTCTGATCTTCAAGCTGATCCGCAAAAATGAATGTGCTTTGATTAAGATTGAGCGATTTGATCTTTGATGTGGTGAAAAAACTCTTAATTCCGCCAACGACTAACACGGATGACGTGGAGCTGAAGATTCTTGAATTGTGAAAAACGTTTTCTAGTATTATTGAGCCGCTTTGGTTGTAAACCACTTCTGTGCCTTCTTGGTTTACGAAGAAGGATCTGATGTTTTCACTAGCATACTCTGGTATTACAACATACTTATAATCAAATGTGCCAAGCACTTTCAATAGCTGGTCACTTGAACCTTTCCTGCCTACTCCAAAACGGAGATAGCTGACGAATTGACGAGATTTGAACATGTGACCGCCGTCTTGGAGAACCGGCTTGTCATGGATAAAGGCGCTATCATAGCCGATGTCATGGCTCCATCCTATGTTAGTTAGCATTCCTCCCGATCCAAAATCCATTAGTGCATCCGGAGCTAGTTCCCACTCAGCAGGGCTGCGTGTTACCGTAATGATCTTGAATTCCTGAGGTTGGTTTGCGATCCATTTGTAAGGTGTCATGAGCTTTTCAGGGGGGCCGTAAACTTGAAGTCCATTCTGTAAAAAGAACCAGCATGTAAAGAAACCACTTAACAGAATGAGGATCAGTAGTAGCACAGAACAATAATGTGAACCTGTCTTAATCCTTTTCAGCGCCTTATTGAGAGCCTTGACTGAAAAAGTTTGTTTCTCACAATCTTTTGGTGAAGTTCTACTGTTTGTTTCTAAATGTGTTTCTGTTGCGTGCGAATTTCTCGTTTTTGAGATGTAATCAGTAAGTATGCTGACAAGTACTGAAATAAAGAATGCATGACTGAACGCAGTTATCATGACAAATCTGTTTGCTGCTCTAAAGACCGCAAAATGGGGTATGTTAAACCAAGCCCACACAAAGACGTTTCCATACGGAGGATTAGGACCTTTTGCCAAAAATATTGAAATTATGCAGCAAACAAAGAAGAAAAGTGTATACCTGTCAGTTTTGACAAAAACTGTTGAGTATGCGATCAAAAAAATGGCAAACAACATTACTGAGACCGGTATAATTTGCAGACTTATCTCGGAAGTGACATCAACAATGTAGAAGTACCCCCATTGTTCAACACCACGCAAAACAAACGCGTCCGGCATATTCCCGTAGCTATGCATTGAAGCTTCTTCTAGACCGTAGCTGAATTCTGTTGAATAGAATGGGGCACGTGCATTGTTCACAAATGGCACTATGTAGAAAGCTGATAAGAAAAGAAATATAACTCCTGAGAACAGGAGCACCTTCAGGACTCGTTTAGTTCGATTCCAGAAATGAAAGTTGTTTTGTGGTGTTACAAGATAGAACACTATGAACAGTGCTAAAAACAGCATGTAAATGGCAACTGATAACGGGTTGAAGCCTGTTAAACAGATGGATAGTGCCGCTGCAAATATCACTAGGTCTTTGAGTTGTCCCTGCTTCAATGCTCTAGATAACAGTAGAAATAATATGGGGGCGAGAGCGTAGCCGAAAAGTATTCCGAGGTGGCCCTCAGTAAATTGTGTGAAAAACCATTGATTGAGCATATATGCGAGTGATGCTGAGAGGGCAGCCAACTTGTTGTGTGTGTAGTGGTATGCAAAAGCGTACATTGAAAAGCCAGCTATAATGAATATGGAAAACATGAGGGTCTTCGCTGTTGTTGCGCCGCTTTGGCATACGGAATAAATCAGCATTAAGAAGAAGTCTATGGAGTTTATTCCTTCAACAAAACCAAATGAGTATGGTCGCCAAAGATTTAACCAGCGGAAGTCGTGTCCATATAAGTATTCTCTGGCGACCCATCCTAGTGTGTCTCCTCCTCCGGGCCAGCCGCCTGAAAAGATGAAATTGCGAAAGATTATGATCGTTACGAAGGTGATGATGCCGAAATTGATGATTGTTCCATATTTCTGGTAAACTGTGCCTTTTTCCCGGTTATCAGGTTGCATCACCAAATTCTCCCGATTATTTGCGGTATTATGACGGTAAATCTTTATCTGTTTTGCGCTCTGAATACTTAAGCTTTCGTTTTCAACACATGCTTTCCGTGTTTTCGCCCAAAAATAACACACAATTTTGATCGGTTTTTGTGACTTCACTTTTTAGAAGTAGCACTCATCTAATTGACGAACAGGCCATCTGACCGTTTTAGCTAATTGTTTCTTCACTGTTGCTTAGCGGGTTTTTCTAGTAAGGCGATTTGTGAAGAGCCATAGTCTTTAACCACTGGCAGCCGATTTATTATTCGGTCAGCGATTCGGATTAAAGGAATTAACGAATTTGGCATTTTGTGCCTTTGTAAAAATGCTATTGGAAAATGGCAGTCGACAATACTTTTAGTGGTTTTGAGGTGCTTTTCAGGAGCCCATTTAGATATGACTTCTTTGATTCTCATTTCGTGAATATGTCCATGACCGATTTTTGTGTAAGGATCCTTTTCTGGTTTGATTAACTTCAGTTTGTTAGTTAGGTAATAGAACAGGTTTTCACCAGCGACAGTTACCAGTATGTATTTTTTGCTTGTTCGTGTCAACTCTGAAAATACCTTTTTTGGCTCTGGGACATGTTCTAAAACCTCTGAGCAGAATACGAGCCCAAAGCAGTTGTCTTTAAATGGCAAATTGGATGCATCTCCCAGAACCAATGTGGCTTCGGAAGCGTTGATTTTTGCTTTAATCAAGTAGCCTTTGGATATGTCTAGTCCAACACGATGTAGTTCTGGTGAGGCGTCTTCAGTTGTTATAGATTTTAGGTAATATCCTTCGGCGCATCCTACTTCTAGAAAGTTTCTAAAATTGAGGTTTTTCATGATTTCCAAAAGTTTCACAAAACGTGTTCCATGCCAGTATTTGGTCCATGGGTCGCTGAAGTACATTTTTTTCTGGTGATCCGATAATATTTGTGCCTCTTTTTCGTAGTATTTTCTAATTTCCATTTTTGTCATATCCACGACAGTTAATTGTTTACGTTATGTTCTTGCACATGTCATGTTACCTTTCGGCTATTTTTTCTGTGCGTCGCCTTTTATCTTCGAGTTTTATGTTGTTATCAGCCTGTAATGATTTGTGTCATTTCGTTTGGTTGAGGTATGCCATCATCATTCAAGTCAACCCAGTGAAAAATGTAGTGGGAATTAGTGTATGCATCTATGTTGGAATATATTGCTTTGAGGTAAATGCCGGCGCTCCATGTTCCTTTCCAGTCGAATCCGTAGCTTAT
>CAYNDE010000119.1:0-5380 GCA_964395535.1 uncultured Pirellulales bacterium | reverse complement strand
GGGGCGATATGGCTGTCAAGAAGGCCGCAGGGGGAAAGCAATAGAAGGCAGACATCGCAACAACAGCCTGAACAAGCTGAACCATCGCAGCAGGCAGTAAAACGAATCGACTACACAGAGGCACCAGACCACGTAGGAGAATATGCCTGTGTGGTGGGCAGAATTGACCATGTTAACCGGCCGAGAGAAACTACATTTCTGAATTTCTGTACCGATTATAAGAACTGTCCGTTCGGGGCTGTGATTTTTCGTGCGGACGAATATAAGTTTCCCAATCCGGAGCAATACGAGGGCCAAACCGTTGAAATCACCGGCTTGATAAGGTCTTATCAGGGCCGGCCTGAAATTATCCTCAAAGAGCCGGGACAAATCAAAATTCTGTCGCAAGAACCGTCATCTGTTAAAGAGCCGTTATCTGTTGAACAAGCACCTTCTCTTTACCGTGTTGTGGAAGTAATTGACGGCGATACAATCAAAGTCGATATTGCCGGAGAGATTGAAACTGTAAGGCTGGTCGGGCTGGATACCCCTGAGATAGCTCATGCTGGTAACCCGCAGGATGATTATTTTGGACCGGAAGCAGCACGTTACGCCAGGCAGCTTCTGGAAAACCAACTGGTCTATTTAATACCGGAGCCGATGCAGTCAAACAGGGATAAATACAATAGGCTTCTAAGATATGTCTTTTTGGAAGACGGCACTTTAATCAATGCTAAACTCGTCGCGGAGGGTTATGCTTATAATTATATATATGAGCCGTTCCAGTTTATGAAACAGTTCGATTATTTAGAGAAGCAGGCAAAAGAAAATAAATTGGGTTTATGGAGCGGCGAAAAAAGTGAAAACTGATGCCATTACGTTTGTGGCGATATATGTAAGACCGTTTGCTTATTTCTCTATAGGAATTTTTTTGAGTTATAAGAAGTTATCATTTTATCGGATTAACTCTTTGTATAGTCATTACCGCATCCAATAATTTTGGATTTTCTGTAAATAATCTGAATTGCATCATTCTGAAAACCGTAACGAAGTCTTTCCATTCAGAAATAAATGATTCCGGGCCTGTGAGAGTTTCTTTTGCTTCTTCGATACTTGCCTTGATATATTTTCCAAACGGTTTCGTGAGAAGCTCGTTAGTAAGATTGTCAATTATTTTTTTGAATTCATCCTTATCCAGCCACGTTCCCTTACATTGAGGGCAGTAATCAATTTCCACGCCTGTATCTGAATAGTCTATAGCAACAAGTGTTTGGTGGCATTGCGGGCAGGCGAGATTTCTTGATTTAGCCTTAAACTTATCCTTGTGTTTCCAAATTTCAAAATCAAGCCAATTCAAATCTTTGTCAGCAGAATCTTTGGCTTTACGCAACTCGTCATCTTCAAACCATATTCCTTTGCATTGGCTGCATTCATCAACTTCGATGTCTTTGAGCATTTTCTTTTCGAGTTCTACGTTACAGCATGGGCATTTCATATCGCTGCTCTCCTGTTATTTTGCTTTTGACATAATAATAAACGAGACTATTTTTTAAGAACTTAGTACATCGGGAATAAGATGTCAAGATGAAAAGGGGCGAGGAGCTACGAATATCGCATATCCAACAAGGAATTATGAAGTTGCCGGGATTGTTCGATTTAAAGAGCTTGTTATGGTGAAATCAGCTTCGGTATGAAAAATCCTTTATAGAACGAAGGCAGGGTTTTGAAGACATCTAACAGATGCTCGGCTTTAACCAAATTCGGGTCATGCTCTACGATGAGTTTCGTTTCATCTTCCATATAAACCTTACTCACACCCTCCATTTCGGTAAGGACGGATTCAATCTCCTGGATGCATTTAGAACACTCGAAACCACATTCCGGGATTATAGGATTACAATCGATATCGAAAGCTGATTTTTTGTTCATCGGCCTTTCCTTAAATTTCAGTACTAAATTTGTTCATAATATAATATAGCTACACTTTGTATTAGAATTTTAGTATATCTGGAATTGGGTGTCAAGATGAAAAAAAGAAGACGGGTAGCAGAGGACAGAGGGCGGAGGGTTGAACGTTTAACGTTGAACATCGAATCCACCTTCGTCTCTTCAAAAATACGGTGGACAGGCATTGAACTTTCAATAAGAGGCGTCGGGATTTTGCTTGATATTTTGGCTGGTTTCTGGTATAATACCCAAAATTGAAAGGGGGAGGTTTTTTTGAGCTTTTATTAGTGAAAGTTATGGTGAAATTTTCTTCGAGGAGTGGTTTATTAAACAGAGACTGATTATCGTGGCTATAGTTCTGCTTTTTGCCGGGGCGGCCGGTGCATGGCAGACCTGGACGTTTATTGTTACCGCTGACAGCCGCAGCGAGTCACACGAGCAGGACCTCGGAGTAAATGTTGTAATACTGGGTGAGCTGGTAGATGAAATTCTCGCTGCGAATCCGGACATGTTTCTATTTCCAGGTGACCTGTGTGTCGGAGGTACGGACCAGGATGTTCTGGAAGAGGAATTTCTTCAATGGCGTGATGTTGTGCAGCCGGTGTACGAGGCTAATATTCCTGTCTATATTGTCCGCGGCAACCATGATGGCGGCGATTCAGCCACTACGACGGCGTGGAACAACGTATTTAAGGATGAGACTTCAAGCGGCGGGCTGGACTACAGCCTTCCTCAAAACGGCCCGGACGGCGAAAAGAATCTGACTTATTCGGTTACACACAAAAACGCATTTTTTCTCGCTATTGATGAATGCAAGACTGTTAACCACCCCAAGAACTATGTCGAGCAGAGCTGGATTGATGCACAACTGGCCGGCAATACCCGGCCTCACGTTTTTTCTTATGGTCATTTTACTACATTTAAGATGATATGGGATAGTCTTGGTGACCATCCAGCTGAGAGAGATGCCTTCTGGCATAGTCTTGAGAATGTCGGTTCGCGGATTTATTTTTGCGGCCATGAACACTTCTATCATCATACCACAGCCGACAATGATGGCGACCCGAACAACGATATTGACGAAATAGTCGTCGGCAGCGCCGGTGCACCGGTTCATATTTGGGATGGCAACTATACCGGTGACAATAGCGGATACGAACTAACTGATATCTACCATACGACTCGATTCGGTTATGTTCTTGGGACCGTAACGGGTAACGATGTTACCTTTACCTGGATGCAGCGTGACAGCAACGACCAGTCTATTGAGGGCAATTACCTGCCTGAGTACAGCTGGTCGTATAGTGTGCCTTTTTCAGGATTTACGTTCAGGGAATTTGCGGATTTTGCTGCCTGCTGGATGAGTACAGATGATGCCGGCTGCGGGGATATGGATTTCGATGGGGATGGGGTGGTCAACCTGAGCGACCTTCAAATTCGGCTGGATATGTGGCTTGACGATTCATAGCTGTATTAACTGCTGACACGGGCGGCGGCAAATACTGAGCAGCTAATCTTTTGGTTTAAAACAATAAAGGCCTGCAAAATCAGCAGGCCTCGCAATCTTTTGAGCAAATAAGTTTAATTATCTTCTTTTTCGAATCAGGGCTAATGCACCAAGGCTGAGCAGCGCAATTGTCGTTGGTTCAGGAATACATACATCATAGGCTGAGATAAACACAGGCGTCCCATCAGGAACATCAACGTAAAAGTGAAAACTTATCCATGCGGGATTTCCTACGTCTACGCGTCCCCAACCTGCTCCAACGGGCTGGGTGCCGTACTCGTACCATAAAGCCTCTGATGTATCGGCGTAATAAGCATCATAGCCTTGGATGTGTATCGCATCAGGGTTGGGTTCCATAGGAACATCGGGAATTTCTATGATCGAAGTTTCCCCCCACCTGTAATCGAGAATATCCAGATGCGTCAGAGGATCGCTTGCCTCGGGGACATATACTGTCAATTCCCAATCCTTCCAGCGCAGCGGGTCCTCAATATTTTCGATGAGAAGCTGTATATCTGAGTGATTAATAACCTCGAGTTGTTGGACATCAACAATGTAAAGGTCTGGATTAGTATCGAAGGGACTGCCTAACTCAATTGTAACGACAACAGCAAAGGAGGGAACCGCATAGATAAACACCGCCCATGCGCAAATACAAAACACCCAACTCCTTCTTTTCCTCATCTCCTTATCCTCAACAACTTTCCTTGCCCTGCTTGTTATACGAAAACTGCTTTGAATAACAAGCAGGTGTCTTTTTTCCCTTTCTCAATAGGTTTTTATACGCTAATAGGTTAAAACATTGCTGTTTTTCTGTCAAGATAAATTTTTGGAAAAATATAAATTTTTTTCAAATTAGAAAAATTTCATAACTTTAGTTTATATAAGCAATTATGAATGTTACACCCTGTTTTTGAGCTGTTTTTGGGGAAATTTTTTTTATTAAAATGTGCAATCCACAGAAAAAACGCCCCCGTTCAGCCGAGACAGAAGACGGGAAAAATGACAGATAACGGTTGGCAAAAGACATAGGTCAAAAGGTAAAACGTTCAACATAGAGCATCTAACATTGCACTTTTAGAAAGCAGGTAGAAGAGCAATTCATAAGTCACAGGTCAAAAATTCAAAACAATATAGAACAGCAGGATAATCTGCCACAGGATTCGTAAATAATGTTTTGGGACTGAAAGTGCGTAAGTCATAAGCCGCAGACTGTCAGATTTCTGTTTGCCAAGTTCTATTTTTTATGTTGACATTATGTCCCCTGCAAAATAGATTTCCTGCAAAAGTGCTGTAAATGAACAGGTTTGCCGTACTCAGAAAAAAGGAGAGTCATTATGGATATCACTGCAGTCAGAGCTTTTTTTATGTGGTGCACGATTATCAACGTGTCGTTGCTGGTCATATTTTTTTTGACCTCTGTTTATGCAGGTGATTGGGCCTACCGAATTCATAGCAAATGGTGGCCCATCCCCAGAGAAACGTTCAACGTTGCAATGTACTGTTTCATGGGATTATTCAAGATTTTTGTTTTTGTGTTCAATCTCGTCCCCTATGTTGCCCTGGTCATCATAGGCTGAACTGGAACGTCCGATATGGGGCTTATTTTTGGAAATCAGGGCCTGAATGCAGGTTAATTTTCTAATCTTCTTCGGCATTTTTGTCGATTTGAGCGAATAGTTAAGATTTTGTTTTTTTCAGGATTAGAGGTATTTTGTGTAAATGGTTTTGATGAAGGTAACGGCGGGTATAAATTTTTATTTTTTTTGTTGAAATAGCCGATTTTTATGTATAATACTGCTGTTTGTTTAGAGGATATTTGTTAGTCCTTCCGGAATATTCTCTTTTGTAAGTGTGAGGGACGGATTTAGTTAACGGTCTGTTTACAGGCTGAAGGAGTAAAGTAGTGAGTACAGGTACAGTAAAATGGTTTAATGAGAAGAAAGG
>CAYNDE010000118.1:0-5397 GCA_964395535.1 uncultured Pirellulales bacterium | reverse complement strand
ACAATAGAAGAGAGTAATCTTAACAGGCAGCATTACTTTTTAAATCAAATCGGCGAGTACAAGACCGATGCGATGATAGAAAACTTAAAGCAGATAAATCCACAGGTTAAAGTCAAAGGATACAAACAGAAACTTACAGCCGGGAACATACCGGAGATTTTTGCGGAAGTTGATGTTATCGCGGAATGCTTCGACAAGGCCGAGCAGAAAAAAATGCTTGTCGAAACTGTTCTTACTAAAATGGAAAGAGTAGTAGTTGTCACCGTCAGCGGCCTTGCAGGTTACGGCCGCAGCAACGAAATTGTTACCAGCCGTATTTCAAATCGCCTTATAGTCATTGGCGACGGCAAAAGCGGTACGGATTTGAATCTGCCCTTAACCGCAGGGCGTGTTTGGCTCGCAGCGAGCCATCAGGCAAACGCCGTCGTTGAAATATTGGTTGACGAAATCATAAAATGAGAGCTGAGATTAAAAAATGAATGTGTTAAAAATAAATGGCACTGAAAAAACATTTGATTCGGAACTGCCGGATACTTTGGCAGCCCTGTTGGAACAGCTTAGCGTCAATGCTGAAACTGTCGTCGCCGAAGTTGACGGCCGAATAATCGAACGCAGCGGATTTGATAAAACTGAATTGCATTCAGGACAGGCAATTGAGCTGGTTAGGTTCGTTCCGGGAGGATAACTTATGGATTCTTTAAAAATCGCAGATAGAATTTTTAATTCACGTCTGCTTGTCGGCACAGGGAAATTTGCTTCCTGCAGGATTATGGCAGAGGCTCTCGAGGCGTCCGGTACCGAGATTGTCACTGTTGCGCTTCGCAGAGTCGATATTGAAAACAAAGACGACGATATGTTAAGTGCTATCGACCGTGAAAGATATCTGCTTTTGCCCAATACATCCGGTGCAAGGACAGCCGACGAGGCGGTCCGGCTTTCAAAGCTGGCCCGTGCCGCAACCGGTATCAACTGGGTAAAACTCGAAGTGACACCCGACCCTAATTATTTGCTTCCCGACCCGGTAGAAACGCTCAAAGCTGCTGAAATCCTGATTAAAGATGGCTTTGTCGTTCTGCCTTATATCAATGCAGACCCGATACTTGCAAGAAAGCTTGAAGATGCCGGTACCGCTACCGTGATGCCCCTTGCGAGTCCCATCGGTTCTAACCAGGGCCTGAAGACAAGAGAGGCTCTCGAAATTATTATTGAGCAGGCCAATGTCCCCGTTGTTGTCGATGCCGGCCTGGGCTTGCCGAGCCATGCAGCAGACGCTATGGAAATAGGGGCCGATGCGGTTCTGGTTAATACCGCAATAGCAACAGCCGATGACCCCGTCGAAATGGCGCGCTCCTTTAAGTTAGCGGTGCAGGCAGGAAGAATGGCTTACAATTCGGGCCCGGCAGCCGCCGGCAAAAAGGCGAGCGCCTCAAGCCCGCTGACAGGTTTTTTAACAGATTTGTAATTATGAATGATTTTAATGGTGATATTAAGCACATCCTTGCAGAAAAAAGGCTCGACACCGGTTCGCATTACTGGCTGGAGAAGCTGAATTACGTAACCGACGAGGATGTCCGAGATGCGCTGAACTCTCCTGCGGGGACATACAGCCTGCAAAAGCTCACAGCACTTATTTCACCCGCTGCCGGAAATTGCCTCGAACAGATGGCTCAATCAGCTCATAAGCTTACCGTCCAGAGATTCGGGAAAACAATCAGGCTTTATGCGCCGCTTTACCTGTCAAACCATTGTGTGAATAGCTGCCTGTATTGCGGCTTCAACAAAGAGAGCAGAGCCGACAGAATCAGGTTAACTGTTGAGCAGGCCCTCGAAGAAGCTGACATAATCGCTTCTGAAGGTTTCACCGATATACTGCTCGTCAGCGGTGAAGACAGACACTTTATTACAATCGATTACCTCGTCGAGCTTGCTCGCGGGCTGCGCGGCAGGTTCAGCTCTATCTCGATAGAGATATATCAGCTCAGCCGGGATGAGTATGCCCGCCTCTTTGAAGCCGGCATCGAAGCCGTCACCATTTATCAGGAAGTCTACGAAAGGGACACTTATTCGAAATTTCACCCAGCCGGACCTAAAGCTGATTATGACAGAAGGCTCACCGCACCCGATGATATAGCAAAGGCCGGTATGAGGGAAATTAACCTCGGAGCTCTTTTGGGGCTAAGTGATTTCAGAATGGAAACTCTTGCCCTCGCTGAGCACGCCCATTATCTTATGAAACATTACTGGCAGTCGCACATATCGTTTTCTTTCCCACGCCTGCGTCCGGCATTTATGGTCGGTGAAAACCAGTTCGAGCATCTGCTGACCGACGAGAATCTTGTTCAGATGATAATCGCACTCAGGTTATGTTTTGCCGATGCCGGCCTGGTGCTTTCGACGCGTGAAAGGCCGCAGCTCCGTGACAACCTTATAATGCTTGGTATTACGAAAATGAGTGCCGGCAGCAAAACCAATCCGGGCGGCTACTCCGGAAAGTACGGCAGCCTTAAGCAATTTGAGATTGACGATGAAAGAACTCCGGCTCAAATCGCTGAAATGATTAAAAATAAAGGTTTCGAGCCTGTCTGGAAGGATTGGGACAGTGCTTTCCTGGAGGTTTAAGAGGCTGCGTTTGTTTGTGATTGCTTTTCTTTAAGCTGCTTCCAACTCGTTCGCCGGGTCGCGCGCAGACCTGAAACAACCGTGGCGATTAACATTACTGCGTACACGATTGTCGTGAACCAGTTACCCCACATCGCCTGCTGAACATGGGCCATCTTTATAACTACTGTCCCTATGGCAAAGGATTGCAGGAACATTTTTATTTTGCCGGAAACCGTCGCTGCAAAATTAATTCCTCTCGCCTCTGCTATATGCCGCAGGATAGTGACATAAGCCTCGCGCAGAATTAAAACTGCTGCTACGAACCAGTGAATCAGGGCTAACCAGCCGGCAGAAAGGCTGAACAATACAGGCTTGCCCATTAGTGCGAAACAAATAAATGTCCCGCACACCAGCAATTTGTCCGCCAGCGGGTCAATCATCCTGCCGAACCTGCTCGTGACATTCAGCATCCTTGCAACCTTGCCGTCAACAATATCGGTAAGACCGGCTATTACAAAAATTATGAACGCATAATCGAGAAAGGAAGGAAACGGCAACTCCCCTTCGGCATAATACTTCGGTGAGTATAAAATCATAATTAGAAGAATCACGGTCAGGAAAAGCCGCCCGAATGTCAGGATATTTGGTATAAATCTCAGCATAGAAAAAGTTTACTTACCCGCCGTTGATAATTCAATGCAAAATTTCTCAAACTTAGCTGTTTATTGCAAGCTTTTTCGCAATAAATTATATGGGTATTTATTGCCTCCGTCAGGCCTGCCAATAAACGGTGCAAAAGAAAGTCCGGTTTATCTGGTAACGATTGATTTAGATTGACCAGGCGGCCGCATAGATTCGATTGGGCTTTCGCCGGCCGGTAGCCGCCGCCTGAGTTACCGGTGCTGCCGAGCTGTGGCCAAGTAATCCAAATTTCTTTGCGAAACGTGTGATAATGTATCAGAAGAGGCTGTATTATGCCAATTTTTTGGCCGATAGTAACGACTTTTACCGGAATTTTTTTGGAGAACAGTACCGGCTTGGAAATATTGGTTTAAGAAAATTTTTTAAGTCTCGTATAATTGTACCTTCTTGTGTAATAAGGGGTTATGCAAATTTTTGAGGCTGTACCTTTATTGTCAGACACACGCAGTGCCCATCGAGGGCTTAATAGTCCAATAAAATTCTTTAAAAAGCCCGATTTTCGGCTTTGTTTTGTGCTTGAAAAGTAGGTCCTAATATGTTATAATACCATTAATTGTAGATTTGAAAAATTGGCCTTCTTTGTTTAAAGGAGGAAGAAAGGTGAAGAGCAACTTATTTTTTTACTTTTCTCCTTTATTTGTAACCCTATGCATATGTACCGTAGCGCGCGGGGAGCTGGTCCATCGATACAGTTTCACGAATGGAGATGTTGTGGCCGTTGATTCTGTTGGTGGTCAGAATGGTACACTGGTAAATGGTGCTTCGATAAGCGGCAATGCGGTTCAGCTCGATGGGGATGACGACTATGTTAATTTGCCGCCCGATTTGATTACCGGTTTTACCAGTGTGACATTCGAGGCCTGGTTCAATCATACGGCCAACGGTACCTGGACACGTGTTTTCGATTTTGGTGATATAAACGGCTCGGCCGGTCGGTATTATATCTTTTTTACTCCCGACGGCGGGAGCAGTCAGGCACGTTTTGTTATTTCTGACGCCGACCCTGGAAATAACCATGAAGAGATTGCATATACATCTACTATTGACTTCGGCGTACCGGTTTATGTTGCCTGCGTTTACGATGGTGTTGCCGATACTATGAGCCTTTATGTAGATGGGCAACTGGAAGATTCGATTTCAGTATCTATCCCTCTTTCGTCAGTTGATAATGTTTTCAGTTATCTGGGAAGGTCTTTATATTCTCCTGACCCTTATCTTGCAGGCTCGATAGACGAATTTCGTATTTACGATTCTGCTTTAACTTCTGAGGAGGTTTCTCAGGATTACTGTGACGGCCCAGATGTAATCAGTCCGGTCCTGGTTCACCGCTATAGCTTCAAAGACGGTGACACTGAGGCGGTTGACTCTGTAGGCGACGCAAACGGCACACTCGTAAACGGGGCCTCAATAAGCGGTAATGCCGTTCAGCTTGATGGAGATAACGATTATGTGAATCTGCCGGGCGGTCTGATTACAGGTTTTACAAGCGTTACGATTGAAGCCTGGTTCGAAGTAGACGTTCAACAAACTTGGCAGCGCGTGTTTGATTTTGGTGATACCAATCCATCCGGTAATGGCCGGTATTACATCTTTTTTACAACACAAGCCGGGGACATGACGTCACGTCTGGCTATCTCTGACGCAGACCCGGGATTCGATTATGAAGAGATCGCCTTTGGCCCGGCTATTGACAATGACGTTCCGGTTTATATTGCCTGTGTTTATGATGGCTGCAATGACACTATGAATCTATATGTGGACGGGATGTTGATGGATTCTATCCCAGTGTCTATCGACCTTTCAGTCGTTGATAACGTTTACAGTTATCTTGGCAGGTCTTTATATAATACTGATCCTTATCTTGAAGGCTCGATAGATGAATTTCGCATTTATAGTTCTGCATTAACACCCGGGCAGATTGCTGAGCATTACATTGACGGCCCTGATTTAATCGGGGAATCTCTATTAGTCATAGAAGAGTCGGGTGGTTCGACGGAAGTTATTGAGGGTGATGATATTGGCGATGAATATACAATAGCTCTTGTATTGCAGCCTGATTATAGTGTTACTGTTACGGTTGACCCCGATGAGCAA
>CAYNDE010000117.1:0-5476 GCA_964395535.1 uncultured Pirellulales bacterium | reverse complement strand
AAGACTGGGACATCTCAAGGGACGGGCCTTATTTCGGATTCAGGATTCCGGGTGAGGAGAACAAATTTTTCTATGTCTGGCTCGATGCCCCGATAGGTTATATGGCTTCGCTGAAAAATTACTGCGACAGAAATAATATCGATTTCGATGAAATCTGGCCTGGACTGCAGCCGGGGGCAAAAGGCGACGGCTACGAGATTTACCACTTTATCGGTAAAGACATAATGTATTTTCATGCCCTTTTCTGGCCTGCTATGCTTATGGGCTCAGGATTTAAAACGGCTGATAAGCTGTTTGTGCACGGCTTTTTGACGGTCAACGGCGAAAAAATGAGCAAGAGCCGCGGGACATTTATAAAGGCAGCGACGTATCTTAAATATCTCGAGCCGGAGGCGCTTAGGTATTATTATGCGAGTAAGCTGACCGGTGCGGTTGAAGATATAGATTTGAGCACAACCGACTTTATAAACAAAATCAATGCCGACCTTGTAGGCAAGTTCGCGAACCTTGCATCGCGTTCTGCGCCGATGCTGACGAATAAACTTGATTCACAGCTCGGCTCGCTGGATGAAAAGGGCAGGGAGCTGATAAATAAACTTACAGCAGCGAAGAAAAAGATTATCTCGGATTATGAGAGCCTTGAGTATTCAAGCGTGGTGCGAACAGTAATGGGGCTGGCTGACGAAGCAAACCGGTACGTCGAGCAAAATCAGCCGTGGATGACAATAAAAACCGATGCCGAGCGAACGCGAAAGAGCCTTACAGCAACGATGAATGCCGTGCGAATTTTGACGATTTACTTGAAACCGATTGTGCCTAAATTCGCCGGCAAGGTTGAAAAGCTGCTCGGTACCAGCGGCTTGAGCTTTGCCGATGTTGAAAAAGTTCTTGAAAATCATAAAATAGACAGGTTTGAAAAGTTGTTTGAAAGAGTAGAAGAAAAAAAGGTGCAAGCAATGATTGAAGAAAGTAAGGAAACACAAAACGCCGAACCAAAGCAGATTGACATTGAGCCGATAGCGCCTCAGTGTACTATTGAAGACTTTGCAAAAATAGATATGAGAATTGCAAAGGTAACAAAGGCTGAAAGAGTCGAAGGCGCCGACAAGCTGCTCAGATTAAAGCTCGATGTCGGAGGCCTGCGGCGAGAGGTCCTGGCAGGTATCGCCCAGGCCTACAGGCCGGAAGACCTGGATGGTAAAACCGTCATATACCTTGCTAATCTGAAACCCCGGCAGATGAAATTCGGCGTATCTGAGGGAATGATTCTCGCCGCCGGCACAGGTGGAAAAGATATATTTATGCTTTCTGCAGATGAAGGTGCAAAACCCGGACAAAGAGTGAGCTGAAGAGTTTTCGGACGAATGAAAAAGAAGCTTTCACAAATCGCATCTCAGGACGACAGATATAACGCCAGTGCTTTGAAGTTCGTGTACGAGGGGCTTGTCTATATGAAGAAAGAGGGCCTTGAGGAGCCCCGGCATGTGGATGGCCAGAGCCTTTGCGAGGCTTTACGGCAGATGGCTTTAAAGAAATGGGGCAGGCTGGCTATGCTTGTATTGAACAACTGGGGTGTAAAAACGACGCGCGATTTCGGCGAGCTGGTTTATCTGATGGTAGAGAGTAAGTGGATTAGCGCACAGCCTGCCGATTCGATTGACGATTTCAATGATATTTACGATTTCAAAACCGTTTTCAAAGAGCAATTTAAGTTTTAGAATTATCAAAAGCGATTCAAAAATGGGCTTTGGAGATTATTTCCAAAGCCCATAATTTTGGCCACTGACAAACAAACCTCATCAGTTTTTCCAGCAAATGGTTTTTGTCTGCATTTGAGCTTGTATTTTTAAGGTCTGTTGAAAGAGATTCAGACAGAGCAGAGAATTATTTTATTGCATATTGTGTTTTATTTCTTTAATATTCTCCGAGTTGATTAACAAAGGAACGGATTCTTAAAGAAATGATTTTTACTTTGCAAAGATATATATTTCGCGAGGCGTTCAGGGTATTTGTACTTGCGGCCCTTGCGCTGACGGTAATATTGAGCCTTGGGATGATTTTGCGTCCTGTTCAGGAGCACGGTGTCGGGCCTCAGCAGGTATTTCACCTGATAGGGTATTTTTTGCCAATCACGCTGACGTTCGTACTGCCGATTGCTGCCCTGTTTGCTGCCTCACTTGTTTACGGCAGGTTTGCAGCCGATAACGAGCTTGATGCGTGCAGGGCAAGCGGCATAGGGCTGAAGTCTCTTGTTTATCCCGGATTGGCGCTTGCGATAATGATTGCAATTGCAAACCTGGTTCTGAGTTTTTATGTAACGCCGGCTTTTGTACAGCGAGCCGAAAAGGCGATCAAGGCTGATGCGCAGAAGATAATTTTTCGGAACATACAGCGAAGGGGATATTATCAGTCACCTGACGGCAGGTGGCAGATTTACGCTGACCTTGTGGACTCGAAGAAAAAGGTGCTTTCCGGTGTTGTTATAGTAGAGCTTAACGGCCCGAAAATTGACAGGATTATTACCAGCGACGATGCCTACGTACAATTTAATCCGGAGAGGCGCTTTAACGAGGTCCAGATAACGGCGTATAACACATATATTGTAGATTACAAGAATGAGGATTCGTTTTTCAATGAGCGGACGAGTTTTACAAAGGGATTTCCGCCACTGCTGGGCGATGACATAAAGTTCAAAAAGATAGATAAAATAAAGCAAATCCGCGCCAATTATATGCTTTTTAATCCTGTTGCCAAGCTGGCTTATGCTGCTTATGCACAATTTAGTACCGAGCTGCTGGCGAATGATATTGCACGAAAAATCAATAACAGAGAAGACGAATTCTATATGCTCCACAGCGGCGAGAAGATTGTAAGATTCACGGCTGACAGATGTGCCGTGTCGGATGAAAGGCAGATTGAACTTGGCGGCAGGGTCATTGTCGAGGAATACGATGATTTGTCAGGTACAGTGCCGGTACGTACTCTGCAATGCTCGAAGGCTCTGCTGAATATCAGAGGTGATGAGGATTTGCTGACCCTGACATTCGCCTTTTACAATGCGCATTGGCGAACTTCGGACGGCTCTGCGGGCACAGCGGGGCGGCCTATTGTTATTCGAGGACTCATTATACCGGCTGCGATAACGAAGATAACAGACCAGAAGGGCTCTGTTCTGGAGGCGGTCAGCGGCCCTTATATAGAACAGTCGCTGAAACAACAACCCGGTCCGCAACTGCTGCAACTGGAGGATAAACTTGAAAACAAGATTCGAAAAACCGCTGTTCAAATAACGGCTGAGATACATTCGAGACTGTCTTTTGGCATCGGCTGTATACCGCTGATTATGATTGGTATAGGGCTTGGTATCATTAAAAAAGGAGGACATCTGCTTAGTGCGTTCGGTGCCAGCTCAATACCTGCGGCAGTTTTGATAGTGTGTATAATAAGCGGCAAGAATATTATCGAGAATCTCGGCTCGCTGCCGAAGACGGGTATGACTTTGATATGGGCCGGGCCGGTTCTGCTGGTTTTACTGGTTGCCGTGATATATCACGGGCTGCTGAAACATTGAGCCTGTAAACAAAATTATTAAAACGTACTGTGGCGAAACGGAAACCTGAATGAAGATATTAGACAGATACGTCGCAAAGAATTTTTTAATAGGTTATGCCATTGCCTTTTCTGTGCTTATCGGGCTGCGGGTGATTATCGAGCTATTCGTTAACCTTGATGAATTTACGGAACGTGCAGGTCTTGGAAGCTTTGCTGTCATTAAAAATATATTAGTTTTTTATGGAGTCCGGATATCATTATACTTCAGGGATTTTGCTGGGATGATAACAGTTGTTGCAGCAGCATTTTCGTTCGGCAAGATGGTTCGCAACAGAGAGCTGGTTGCTGTGATGGCTTCCGGGGTCAGTCTGAAACGTGTCGTTGTCCCTATAATCGTTCTTGCATTAATAGCCACCGGCGTTTTGGTAATCGACCAGGAATTTATAATACCGCCGCTTGCCGGTAAGCTTGTGAGAAGTGAAGACGACATCGCTGGTGAAGAATCATACGATGTAAGATTTATAAGTGATGCCAATAACGCCCTGCTTTTCTCACAAAGGTACGAGGTACAAAACCAGACTTTGTATAATCCGACAATCCTGCCGAGAAAAGCAACTCAAAGGCCGGGCATCTGGGAGGTGACAGGCTGGATATCAGCGGATAAGGCTGTCTATGATAACAAGGCGAAGCAGTGGGATTTAAGTAACGGATTCTTTAACGAGAAAGGCTCGCAGTCTGTGCCCGCAGCCGTCAATTATTACAAGACTGATATTACCCCAAGGGACATTCCCATCAGGCGAAAGGCTGCAAACAAGTCTCTTCTGAGCTTCTGGCAGCTGCACACCCTTGCCGAACAGGGAAAGAAACTAAAGGACCAGGCCCAGCTTTATGCCCAAATGCATTCTCATATCACCGACCCTGTTATCAATCTGGTAATGCTTATGGTAAGCCTGCCCATTCTTATCTGTCGCGACCCCAAGACAATGAAAGCGGCTGTTATGATAAGCTTTGGCGTCACTTCTGCCTGCTATATAACAACTTTTGTCTGTAAGCTGCTCGCGACCGAGGTTTTTTTCAAAATGATAATACCGGAATTCTGGGTATGGCTGCCGGTCTTTATCTTTGTACCCGTCGCCTTTATCGAGCTGGACTCAATGAAAACCTGATTGTGTTAAAATCTCTTTCTCTTTCTCGAATAAAGCAGCAACACTTTCTGCGAAATAAGTATATCCAATACACTGTTTACATCTATAAAACGATGGATGCCAACAATCTAAAAAGAAAGCTCCGATTGTTTTAAAATACTTCATTCCAGTCGAAATTTCATCTACTTCTATTGAAATACCTTTCTTTATACACTGTTCTACAACAGCATCATATGTACCACCACATATAACAATATGAGGTTTGTATTCCTGTAACTGCTTTATAAACCACATATTGAAATTCTCTTTAGCAAACTCTAAAAGTCGATCAGGAGAGATTTTTCTTCCGCCTTTTATTTTGGATACATTAACAATCGCCGAATTTAATACTGCCTTGTATAAATCTTCGTCCGTAAGGATTTTAATATCCTTCCAAGTTAGTTTGTTTTTTGTTTTCCAAAAGTTATCAATGAAATATGATCGAATTGCAGTAACTCTCCAAAATGGACCTGACACCCCAGATTTTTCTAAAGCATCCCGCAAGCTTTTATTAGGTTCAGTAGGTTCTTTAAGAAGATGGAGGACCTTTATTTGTGACTCCCGATACTTATTCGGATCTAATGGACCATCTTCTACAAGTTTCTTGCCAGAATCGTTTTGCATTTCTCCGCAAGCACCAAAATCCTTGTCCATAGCTTTTCCCTTGCATCAAATTATGATAACCTTCGTATATCTCATAATCTGCTAAAGCATAGATACACTATTAATCACAACCCAGT
>CAYNDE010000116.1:0-5512 GCA_964395535.1 uncultured Pirellulales bacterium | reverse complement strand
GCCCAGTATGAAGGGGCGCCGGGAATCGGTATTTCCGCCCCTATTGGACATGTTACCCCAATCACATACGGCGCTCATGGGAAAGCAATTGCGGCATTTCTCCCTGAAGCTGAACTGGAAGAACTGCTTAAAAACAAAAACCTCTTTTTTCACGGGAGTCCTGATAAATATAACAGAACCAGGCTCAAGAGAGAGCTTGAACAATGCAGGCGCAATGGATTTGCACTGGAGCTGGGCGACATACAGCCGGGTGTGAACGCGATTGCAGCGCCTATATTAGATCAAAATGGTAATCCAATTGGTTACATTACAATAGTCGGATTCTTTACGGAGGAAATAGCACTTAAACTTGGTCCGCTGGCTGCCGATGCAGTCAAAATAATCTCAAAAGAAACAGGTCACATGCTGTTATGGCAAAAAGCTAACAATAGGAGAAAAATGGCTTAATTATAGGTATTTAACTGCCAAAGGCGTGTAAGCAACCATCTCCACTCCTCGCTGGTACAATTAGGTCGCCCCGGTTACGGTCTCACGGCAGTTAAAGGCGTGTACTAAAGACATATTAAAAGGAGGTTTCACGAATGAAGGAAACTAAATATGGCAAGTATGTGGTAAGAAAATCCGTGACGAAACCGGAACCCTGGCCCACCATGGAGTGGATTGGAGATGCTGATTATAAATCTAACGTTACATTTATGATTACCCGGGTCATGGCGCCGTGCAAAATGGAGGAATATCCTCATTCTCATGACTTCGATATGTACTTACATTTTATTTCCTACGATTTTGAGCATATGAATGACCTGTTTGCAGAAATCGAGATAGGCCTGGGCGAGGAACAGGAGATGCATACCATCACTTCGCCGGCAAGCGTTTATATCCCCGCTGGATTAGTCCATTGCCCTCTTATTTTCAAAAAAGTCGATAAACCCCTGATTCTTTTTCATACCAGCATCGCCTCCAAATACGTAAAAAAAGAAGATTCTAAAATCCAGGTCTAAATATCTTATCAAGAAGGCGGACTGGCTCATTTGACACATGGAATCAAAAACGGAGGGATGACAGGATGTCCGTAACGGCGAACAATAAAAAGCTCGTCGAGACGCTATGCAAGACCGTATTCCAGAAGCATGATTTCAGCCGCCTTGATGAAATAATGAGGGATGACTATATTCAGCACAATGAGGATACACCGCAAGGCAAAGCTGGGTTTAAAAAGTTTTTCGAGCAAATGTTCAAAGCTATGCCCGATTTTAACTATACCATCAAGAAAATCGTTGCTGAAGACGATACCGTGATGATGTACTCCACCACCACGGCGACGCATTCCGGTGAATGGCTGGGAAACCCCCCGACGGGAAATAAACTCAACTTCGACGTCGTCGATATTTTCCGCATTGAAAATGGGAAAATCGCCGAGCATTGGGACGTAGCGGATACATTAAAACTGTTTACTCAGGTGGGAAAAATAAAACAAGAGTGATTCTTAAGGAAGTTTAATAAATAGAGAGTCTCCCAAGACAATAAAACATAAGGAGGTGAAATTAGCACAGAAAAGTAATTAATCTGTGGAATATTACTAGAGAATCATTATGAGGGCGGTTAAATAACAAGCAAGACTTGAGAAATTTACACAGACATACAAAAAGGAGGGGAAAATGAAAAAGCTATCATTGTTTTCGTTGGTAATTATACTTGGTGTTGCCTTGGTTCTGGGTAGCTGCGGTGAACCTGAAGAGACTACCGAACCAACAACCGAAACGATACTGATACGCATGACGACACCTGTACCCCCAGGCGATGACCTGTCTAACATGTGCCAGGAAGGGATGGATAAATTCAACGCCCGCACCAACGGCGCCTATAAAATGGAGATGTTCCCTGGTGGACAGCTGGCTAGTATGCCCGAGAGCCTGGATGCCATCAGGACCGGGGCCGTTGAGGGGGGTGTAATCCCGTTGGCCGCTTTTGGCGGCACTGTCCCGGAGTTCGGACTTGCGGAATTACCATTTTTATATAACAACGGCGAGGCCAATGCTTATGCCGAAATCGGTCTCAAGGACGTATACAGCGAGATATTACAGGAGAAGGCCAACCAGAGGTCACTGGGTTGTATTTATGTCGGTACCCTTAATCTTCTCTCCGTGGAAAAGCCAATAAATACCCTCGAGGACTTGGAAGGCTTGGTTGTCGGCTGCGATACTCCTCCCTCGGCCGGTCTGATAAGCGCGTTGGGCGGTTCTGGAATAGTTGTGGACTTTACCGAGGACTACTCTAATCTGCAGAAGGGAGTAATGGATGCAAAAACATCGGCTCCCCAGTACATGCTCATAGCTAAATTATATGAAGCTGCTAAATACTATACAGTTTTCCACGGTCTCGGTTCCTTATATTCTATTAATATCAATTCAGACGTTTACGACGCAATGCCGCAGGACGTCAAAGATATCTTGAATGAGGAAATGAGCGCGCTGGCACAGGAAATAAGTCAGTATTATGTGACTCTGTTTTATGACCTGGTAGATGATCTTGAAGCAGAAGGAGTTGAATACTACTACCTGCCTGCAGTGGAACGCGATAGGTGGAAGGACCTGGCTTATCCGGGAACCCTCGCCACACTTGAGGAGTTCGGAGATGTAGGCGCCAGGATAAAGCAAATTGCCGACGAGGCCAACGCCAAGTATCCCTACGCGGAATAACAACCCTGATAATGATCTGCCGGTTACGCAGCTAGAGCTTGCCGTAGCCGGCAGATTGAAGGACTTACGCCTGAACCAGTACCGATTGACCAAAATGGCGAATCTAGAGTATTCCTGGTGAAGAGGTATAGGTATGGGGAAAAAGGCCAAGCAGATATTGGACCCATGGATTGAACGCGTCAACAAAGTTTTTGTAATCTTTGCCGGGTCTTTGATAGTGATAATGGCTTTTCTTTCAACCTACGGCTCCATAAGGCGATATGTTTTCAATAGCCCGGAACCTGTTTCATACGAGTTTAGCAAGATGTTTTTGCTGCTCAGTTTTGTTTTAGCTATAGCTGCCGTAGAAAGGCAAGACCGGTTTCTCCGGTGCGATTTGCTGCTTGAGCGGTTTCCCGAAAATGTCCGTAATATTATCGCGAATATCATCAGCCCAATTTTGGGGCTCACTTTTTTCAGTATCATCACCTGGATAAGCTTTGGCGATACCTGGCGCGCTTTTGAAATCGACCAGCATAGTCTCTCAACCTGGCCGGTACCTTTGTTCCCGATTAAACTCCTGATTCCCATAGGCTACGGTTTTTTATGCCTTATTCTGTTGATTCGTCTGGTTCTTGGCCTACTTCGCTTAAAAGCATCTTCCGGAGAACCACAAGATAGTATGGGTTGATAACGATTTGCTGAGCTACTGCATATATATGGAAAGACGAATATGGATTACGGTCTAGCGGCAATACTGTGTATTGTCTCTATGGTATTTTTTCTGATACTGGGCGTTCCCATTGCTTTTGCCTTGGGATTCAGCGCGGTAGTCTTTGGGACTCTCGCTTTTGGACCCATGGCTCTCTATAAAATGGGTCTGGCCACGTTTTCGCTATTCTATAACTACTCCTGGACCCCTCTGCCACTATTTGTGCTTATGGCCTGTGTAATCACCGAGACCGCTATCGGAGAAGACCTCTACAGGGTTGCCAGAAATTGGGTCTCCGGCCTTCCCGGGGCGCTGATTAGCGCCAGTATCATGGGTGAAGCCATGCTGGCTTCTACGGTAGGTGTCAGCGGCGCTGCCATAGTGGCAGTGGGTAAAGTGGCTGAACCAGAATTTAAAAGATATGGCTACGATAGGAACCTGGCTCTAGGGGGAATGATGTGCGGGGGTGTTCTCGGGCCGTTGATTCCACCCAGTACTCCCTTAATTATTTATGGGGTCATAGCCAATGTGTCTGTAGGCCATCTATTAATAGCCGGAATAATACCCGGCGTCCTTTTAGCTATCATGCTGGCGATTGTACCTATAATAATTTGCTGGCGAAATCCTAAATTGGGTCCTGCCGGAGGCTCAGTGAGCTGGATTACGCGATTGGTATCACTAAAAAAAGTCTGGCCTGTAATTGCAGTTTTGGTGGCTATTATCGGGTCGATTTTCTTTGGCATAGCCACGCCCACCGAAGCCGCCGGAATCGGCTGTGTGGTCATAATACTTATCGCCGTCACTGTTTTTCATCTTCGCTGGAAAGGCTTATATCGGGCCATGGTAGAAGCAGCCGTGATAAATTCCATGATGCTGGTCATTATCGTTGCGGCTTCGTTCTTTTCTTATATGTTAGCCAGCGCCGGTGTGGGAGATTTTCTGGGCAGTCTGGTTACGTCATTAAGTGTCCCCCCCATCGTGATTGTTATAGCTATAATGATTCTTTACCTTATCTTAGGCTCCCTTTTCGATTCAATTACTATCACCATGTTGACCATACCTATCTTTGCCCCTTTACTCACTACACTGGGATTTGACCTGGTCTGGTTTGGTATACTATACGTGGTTAACCTGGAGATTGGACTTATCACACCCCCGATGGGAGTGAATTTGTTCTTCGTGCGAACCGTTTTTAACATAAAAACAGGCGACCTTTTCAAAGGGGCGGTGCCATTCCTAATTACCCTGGTAATTTTCTTGTTTATTGTACTATTTGTGCCTGATCTAAGCCTCTGGCTTCCTGAGATGATGACAAAATGATAATCAAGCAACCTGCTCTGGTCACAAATATTCAAGGGTACTCGATTCATGACGGGCCGGGCATAAGAACCGTAGTGTTCTTGAAAGGATGCGGTCTTGAATGCCAGTGGTGCAGCAACCCCGAGTGTATTTCCCCGCACTCTGAAGTGGGGTTTATTAAAACCCTTTGCACTCAATGCGGCAAGTGTGCCGAAGTATGCCCCGAAGGAGCTCTGGTTTGCGAGGAAGGCAAGCTTCTCTATATCGACCGTGAACGATGCACAGGCTGCAATATATGCAGTTCGGTGTGTTCTTATCAAGCAATCGTTCTCTATGGTAAGCCAATGAGTGCCGATGAGGTTTTCGATGCCATAGACAGGGATAAAATGTTTTACCAGGCATCGGGCGGAGGGGTAACGGTTTCTGGTGGAGAGCCCCTCCTGCAGCCGGAATTTGTATGCGACCTGTTTGAAAAATGCCGCCGGGCCGGCATTCACACCTGCATGGAGACATCAGGATATGCCGCCGAGTCCGCTTTGAGACAGGTTCTCCCTTACACTGATTATATACTCTACGACCTCAAACACCTGAATTCGAAAAAACACCGACGCTATACCGGCAAGCCGAACGGTCTAATACTTTCCAACGCAGAGATTGTAGCCGCAAGCGGCGTAGAAACGCTTTTCCGCATGCCTTTGATTCCCGGCATTAATGATGATTTGCAGAATATCAAGGAGACGGCGGAATTTTTACATGGATTGGGGAATGATGCCCCTCGTATTGAACTAATGCCGTATCACCGCCTGGGAAAAGGGAAATATGA
>CAYNDE010000115.1:0-5522 GCA_964395535.1 uncultured Pirellulales bacterium | reverse complement strand
TTTTCAATATATACTTTGCCATTTTTGGCGGTCTGCCGAGAATTTCGGTGAAGTGGTAAACTAAAATCCGCTCGATTTCATTGAGGACTTTAAGTTCAGTGTCCGTAAACAATTTCGCCCTGGCGAGAGCATTCGCGGCATTTTCGCTTATTCTGATTTTGTCAGGAAAGCTTTCTTCGCAGTCTCTGCATATAAGTCCATTTGCCGAGCTGCTGAAATAGACCTCAGGCCAACTGTCGCTGAAACTATTTTTACAGTTAACACAATTTTTCAGGACCGGCTGCAAGCCGATTTCCGCAAGTAAAGATAACTGAAAAAGTATTAAGCAGGCCAGCGAAGCAGCTTTATTTTTTGCCTGCGATGCGTTTTTCAAAAACTGCAGGAACGATTCGAAAAGATTCGGATGTGGGTCATAGTCGTCGGTGAGCTTGTTTAGAAGCTCGGCTGAAAACAAGGCAGAATTCATAGCAAAATAATTTTCGACAAGGCCTTTAAGGATTAGCTTCTGCTCGAACTCGGTGACAGTTGCAAGCTTTTCTCTCGAAGACTCGGAAAAGACGATATCACCGAAAGAGAAGATTTCAACAGGTCCGTCAAAGGCTGATTTAGGCCGCTTCGAGCCCTTTGCAATAGCCTGAATCTTTCCGTTTGCTTTGGTAAAAAAAGTCAGTATCTGAGAAGTCTCGGAGAAATCGGCAGTATGAATACAGATAGCCAAATCTTTATTGAGCATTTTTGTCTTTGCCGGTTTTAGTGATTCGTATGATTTTCACTCTTCTGGCTTCAGCGGAGCAGATTGTGAATTTCAGGTCTTTATAATCGAACTTTACGCCGGTCTTGGGAATGTATCCGAGGTACGAAAGGACGAAACCGCCTATTGTGTCATAGTCCTCGTCTTCCGGAATACCAAGCTCGAATTCGTCATTGAGGTCGTCAACATAAGTTCGGGCGTCCACTTCAATGGTATCAGCATCTATTTTCTTTATAGGCTCCGGCGGTTTCTTTTCGTATTCATCGGTTATCTCTCCCACAAGCTCCTCGATAATATCCTCGAGCGTAACAATGCCTGCGGTGCCGCCGTATTCGTCCAGGACAATTGATATATGCAGCTTTTGGTTCTGGAACTCGTGGAGCAGCTCCCTGATGGATTTTGTTTCGGGAACAAAGTAAGCTTGCCTGATTTTTTCGCGCAATTTGAAATCCGTTTTGGATTTGTCTATATCGCCGAGAAGGTCTTTGGCGTAGACGAGGCCGACGATTCTGTCTATATTTTCTTCGTAAACGGGCAGCCTTGAATGGCCCGCGGCATTTACGGTTTCCAGGACGGTTTTCCTGTCACTGCTGACCTCGACAGCAATGATATCAGTTCTCGGTGTCATAATTTCGCCTGCGGTTGTCTCGCTCAGCTCGAGAACATTTTCAATCATCGTCTGCTCTTCTTCATCGACGACGCCTTCCATTTTGCGTTGTTCGAGGCCGTCGATAAATTCCTCCTGTTTTTCTTCGATGTGTTCCTGCGGTGTTGTTTCGATGACACCTGCCAGCCGACGGATGAAGGTATCGGTGAAGCTGTAAAGGAAGATGACCGGCCAGGCAATTTTAGCCAGAAGCATCTGCAGCCCGTATGTTTGCCTTATAACCTTTTCTCCCGCGTACTTGGCCCAGGCGTGAGGAAAAGCAAGGCTGAAGAACATAAATATCAGTAAAGCAATAACAAAAACAATAATATAATCAAGGACAGATAAACTGTCTTGCTTAAGTTTTGCAGCGATAATCAGCAAAAAAAGCAAAATGAGGGCATTGCATACGAGAGAATACAGGCTGCTTGATAAAACAAGAGTTTCTCTTTTTGCCACAAGTTTTTTTAAAACGGCGTTCTTGTCATCCGGGCCGAAGCACTGCTGCAATTTGGCATAAGAAAATTTTCTGAAGGCGAAAGCGCACACGGAGAAAAAGAGGCTGCAGCCTGTCAATAAAAAAATCAGCAGCACTAACGAGATATAATTCACTTGCGTTCCTTTCGATTACCGCAAATGCAAAAAGAGCACATGTAAAATAAACGTGACTCTGCTATTTTCCGGCCCTTTTATTATATACTAAACCGTAGCCAAGCTGTTGTAAAATCTCGTCTTCGGTTTCATGCATTCTCTGCACCCGTTTTCTGCCTTTGTCGTCAAAGCCGAAACAGTGCAGCAGAGAATGTATTATGTAAAGTGCCAGCTCGGCTTCGACAGGGTGCCGGCGTTTTTTTGCCTGCCTTTCAGCCATTTGAGCATTGATTACAAGCTGATAAACCGTCGATGGATAGCCGCTGTCGTCCGAGAGGTTAAAACTGAGGCAATCGGTAACGCTGCTGCGTTTTAGAAACTTTTTGTTCAATTTTCGGATTTCGCTGTCGCCGACGACTTCTATATCAATAGCTGCATTCGCAACGCCGAAGCGTTTGCAAACAGTCTTTACAAATCTTCGCAGCCTTTTTTCGTCCAGACTGACTTTCTGAAATTTTTTTTCGACCTGAACAGTTATGGCCATAACAATTGGTTCCGAATTATTTATCTGTTTGCTGCTGCTGTAGCGCAGGCTCATCAAGCGGCTTGGGATATGCGATTCTGCTGTGATAATGTGCGGCAAGGGTCTTCGACATGCTTGCTTCTATCTGGCTCAGCTCACGCAGGGTAAGGTCACATTCGTCAAATTGTCCGTCCTGCAGCCGTTTCATTGCCATATTATGGATAACGGTTTCGATTTTTGTGGGAGTAACCTCTGCCAATGACCTGACAGCGCCTTCGACAGCGTCGGCGAGCATTACAATTGCCGCTTCTTTTGTTCTCGGCTTGGGGCCTGTGTATCTGAATTCACTTTCCGAAGGCTCGGATTGTTTGTCACCTTTTTTCTTCTTTGCTTCATTGTAGAAAAATTCTACAAGAGTCGTTCCGTGATGGGTTTCGATAAACTGCCTGAGAACAGTCGGCAGAGCATATTCTCTGGCCATCTCTGTTCCGTCTTTGACGTGGCCTATGATAACCAGATGGCTCATAGCTGGTGAAAGCTCCTTGTGTCTGCTGGCAGAGCCCATCTCATTTTCAACGAAATAACCGGGCTTGTTGATTTTGCCGATATCGTGGTAGTAGGCACCGACTCTGCATAAAAGGCCGTTGCGTCCGATTGCCTCGGCGGCTGCTTCGGCGACAGAGCCGACCAGCAGGCTGTGGCTGAAGGTGCCGGGAGCCTCCATAGCAAGCCTTTTTAATAACGGCTGATTAGCGTCACTATAATCGAGCAGAGTCATGCTCGTCGCTATGCGGAAATTCTTTTCAATAAAGGGGAGCAGGCTTTGTATCAGCATTCCGACAAGAAAAGCGGCGACTGAGTGATAGGCTGAGCTTACAATGACAGAGCCGACGCTGTCCTGGCGGTCAATAAAAAATAAAGCCAGCGCCGTGACGAAAACCACGATAGCAGCAAGAGCGCCGACCTCGAGAAGCTTCATCCTTGTACGAATCTCCCTGAGGGAAAAACAACAGGTCAAAGCTCCTGCTGTCATTATAACGAACAAATTCATATTCGGCTGGGCTGAGTTTATGAATGATGCCAGGAGACAGTAGAACAGACTAATACCGATAGCGAACCGCCGGTCATAAGCAATCGAGAGAATAATCGCTGCGGCGATAGCGGTGCCGGTTGCCCAAAAGGTTTGTGAGGTGAGGACAAAACCGAGCTTGGCGATAAACAAAAAAAGAACAAAAACCGCTGCAAGCGTGGAGATTCTAAGATGATTTTTTATGATGCGTCTCTGATAATTATATATATACAGCACAACTGCAAACGATGCCAGCAAAACAACCACGGCCACCGAAACAAAGTTAGGATAGTGCCATTCCAGCATTATCTCTGATGCGGAGTCGGTCCGGGTGCCCGACTGAAAGGAAAGGATAGGTATGCAGATAAGAACAAAAACAAACCATATCAATATTGAAATAATAATATCGATATCAGCAACTCGCTTTAAAAAAGCGAATTTATCAGCAGCTATCCTTTTTTTCAGTTGTGTGCGTCTTGGACTTTTCTTTTTTAACAAAGCCATTTAACAGCCCCGAAAAAATGCGCCTGCATTTCTTCTCAGCAGATAACAATTCCAGGCCCGGCTACTTGCCTTTCCAATTCAGCTTGTCTTACCGGCTGCTCTCCGTTTTTGTTTTATTGTCCTTTTTATAAGCCCGTACGATATTCTGAACAAGACGATGCCTTACGATATCGCGACGGGTCAACTCTGCGTAACCAATACCTTTTATCCTTCTAAGTCTTTCGATGGCTTCAATCATACCGCTTTTTTTACCGGTTTCGAGGTCTATCTGTGTTATGTCGCCTGTAACAATCATTTTCGAGCTGTGTCCGAGCCTGGTCAGCACCATAAGCATCTGCATAGGTGAAGTATTCTGGGCCTCATCGCAGATTATAGCGGCGTCGTTCAATGTTCTGCCTCTCATAAAGGCAAGCGGAATAATCTCAATGATATCAAGCTCCATAAATTTTTTCATCTGTGCGAAGTCCATCATATCGCCGAGAGCATCAAAAAGAGGCCTCAGATACGGATTGACCTTCGCCTGGATGTCACCGGGCAGAAATCCGAGTTTTTCACCGGCCTCGACGGCGGGACGGGCCAGCACTATCCTTCTGATTTGCTTTTTTTTGAGTATCGAGACGGCGACTGCAACCGCAAGGTAAGTTTTTCCCGTGCCGGCAGGGCCTATACAAAACGTGATATCATTAGCGAGCATAGTTTCTATATACTTGAGCTGACCTTTCGTCGAGGGCTCGATAATTTTCTTGCTGGAATAAACAGTGACTGCCCGGCTTGTCCGCTCAGCCAAGGGTGAGTCTTCATCGACAAGAAATCTTTTAATATCGGCTTCCGTGACAGTACCACGTTTGATGAGCCTTTTCTGCATCCTGTCTATGACCCCAACCGCCTTATTTACGTTTTTTTCTTTTCCGCTAATAACCAGGTTAGACTGCCGGGCGGCTATCTGGACGTCGAGAGATTTGCGCAATAATCTCAGATAGCTGTCGGCAGGCCCGAACAGCTCAAGATGATTGTGAGTTGAATCTAATTGTATATTTACTTCCAACTTTTCAATCCATTGTTCTTTTGGACAAACACAATTTCAAAATTAAAACCTACAAAAAATATCCCGGTTTCTGTAGTCACTTTTTTTGATTCAGCGAATAATAGCAAAAAACAAATATGCAAACGAAGCTGCTGCCAGAGGCGAGTCAATCACATCGAGTATCCCGCCGAAACCCGGCACAGCGAGACCCCGTGGAGCGGCTGAATCCTTCTGCTCGGCACTGCGTTTTATCAAAGACTCTGCCAAGTCGCCGAACTGGCCGATAAAAGCGAAACAAATGCCAAAGAGCACAGCGAGCGCCCGGCTCATTATACAACAATCCGCAAAAAAAACAGCTACAATTACAGCGGCTATAACCGCACCTGCCATTCCCTCCCAGGTTTTTTTCGGGCT
>CAYNDE010000114.1:0-5571 GCA_964395535.1 uncultured Pirellulales bacterium | reverse complement strand
CAGTCGAGTTCCGGACGGTCGGGACAATCACACGGATACCAGGCGACAAGATGAGTATCTGTAATCTGAAAATCAGGTAATGTCGTGAAACTCCAGGTATCACCTTGCCATGTGGTGACTCCATCGGTCTCGTCAACACGCCAGTAATAGAGAGTCTCGGGGTCAAGCTGGTTTGCATCCTGCAATGTATGGCTATATCTATCGACGCCTTCCTCCTGAGTTATTGTAATATGATGCACCAAGGCAAGCGGGTTTGTACCGAAGTACAACTTGCTTTGAGTCGCATCACCACCGCGGTTCCAGCTTAATTCTGTAGAAGGATCCCAGGAAACACAAATCTCACCATTAGAAGGTGAAGGCTGCGAGGCTTTTAGCGGTGAAACCATAAACCTCCAGATATTGCCCCGCCAGAGATTTGGTTCTGTGTCGTTATACTCGTCAACCCGCCAGTAATAAGTTTGGCCTAGTGTTAAACCGCTAACAGGATAAGTATTGGATGTCAAGTCTTTCGCATAAACCAGCAAGCCGGGGTTATAAGCCTTGCTGGCGCTGACTACATCGGCTTTATTGTCATCTAAATAGAGATCGTGTGTTTCGGCCTTAGCGCCGGAATCCCAGCCAAGTGTTACATCCTTTGAAGTGTAGGCCCCGTGAACTGGTTTTGGATTTACAGCCCTGTATACATCAGGCCCTGCTAAATAGCTGGTTACAACGTCGGCAAGCTCAAGAGCTACGTCGTAGATACGAAACTCATCCACGTCACCCATAAAGTTCGGGTCGCCGTGATATGAAGATTCTCCAATAAACGCATTCATCCTCGTAACATCTGCCAGGCTATGTCCCCCTGTCACCGCAAGCGAACTAGTCAATTCTCCGTTGAAATAGTATCTCATCTCAGGGACGGCTCCGTCATACACACAGACAATATGTGTCGGGGTACCAACAGGCATTGCAGGACCATACAAATTTAGCTCACCCGTCGCCCACGATGGAAGACCGAGGGTACCTAAAGATAATCTTGAACCTGAACCATCAACACTAGGATCAGTGAAGTAGAAGGTGTTTCCACCATCGCCGCCTGATGATTCGCCAAAATCCCACAACCGCTGCCACTGTTGAGAAACACCAACTGTGAACCAGGCCTCAACCGAAACGCTTGTAAGGCTTTCATCAAGCACATTCGCCGCCGGCAGAGACGCATATCCACTGCCATCCAGTGCCAACTGGTTATCAGCAAGAATGGCTGTTTGCACCAGGTCTCCGTCTTCACCACCGATGTCATCAACTACAACTGTATCACCGTCAATAAAACTGTAGCGATGTATTGGTAATACCGACAGCTCCTGAGATAAAACCAGAAAATTCAAGACAGTTCCCTTTGATATGGTGGCGGTGTTACTATTAACATCGTCAATCCGCCAGAAATATTGGCCGGTTTCCAGAGTAAGAGGATAACTATTGGCATCATAGTCATCATCGAAATACAGCAAACCGGGGTGACTACCTCTGCTGGCATCTCTGACACTTTCATAATCGTCTCCGACATAAACATCACGTTTGTTCGCCCAGGATACGGAGGTCCAGTAAAGGTTTACACTTGTGCTGATATCGGAATAACCCTGAACAGGATGACGATTATACGACCTGCTTGGACCCGGATAAAAAAGAAACTCGTCGGAATCAAGAGCCGTATCGGAGATACGCACCTCGTCAATGTACCCATACCAGCGGTCTCTATGCGCGCCTTCGTACATTCCGCGTCCGACGGACCAGGTCCCGGCATGCCAGTCATCACCGTCAGGGTCGGTTGAAGATTTGCCGTTTGTAAGAGCCCTATTGCCACTTCCGCTTAGTGTTAAATCGTTAGAATCAATCAACTGCATGCCAGTGCCAGCCTCACAATCCTCAAGCCACAAAGATAAAGTGTCACCATCGCTGACAGCAACCATATTGTACCACCTGTTCCGCTGTATCACGGGGTCTAGGGAGCGCACTTCATGAAAATATCCAGATACATCAGTAAATTTACAAGCCACATTTGCATCAGCTTCGACCTGGAAATACAGGGCAGAATTATCGAGGTTACCGCCCATTGCCGTGTTTACGCTATTAGCGTCACGGCCGACGACGGTACGATAGCCTAAATCTCCTGTCAGATAAAACGAAGCCTCAATGGTAAATTGTTCAGGCTGGAGTTCCTCAATATCATTGGGCGCTGGTGGATTGCTCTGCGCCGACCAGGTCATCATTGCAATCCAATCTCCTGTATTCTGAACGCCCAGTCCGTTCAGCGCGCCGGTTTCAGGCACAATTCCTGCAGGAAATTCCGCGGCCCACATCCAGCCGTTCCAGGGCCACTGCCACGTCGTGAGGTGGTTACCGTTACCGGACCAGTCGTGCACTGCCTTTCGCCAGAGGCCGCTATCCCAGCCGTCTATCCCGTTAATGTCAGGCAGGGGATTGCCGTCGGCAACTTCCGAGGCCAGGCCTTCAGAAAAGTTAATATCCGGGACAGTCTGGTCATCAAACCGCCAATAAGCGATTGTACTCGCAGATGCCACAGAGCCAAGAGATGCTATAAAAAATAGCAACAAAAATAAAAATAAAATTCTCTTCAGCTTTTCCATCTTTTGCTCCTTTCTTAAAAAAACATAAATTTATTTAAGCATTAAAAACATTAAATATTAACACTTCAAAAATCACACAGCTTTTTTATTCTCAAATAACTTTATAGGCAAAGTTTTAGTTATTTAACTATCTTCTATCTTTGACTACTCCTTGCTGACCTTAACGACGGCGGCTGATAATTCAGGCATAGTGAAACGTACTATCTGGCCGTTCAGACTAACAAAAACTTCCTGAGGCTGAACGACATTTGGGTCCTCAAGCGTGTTTCGGGCATATAACGAACCCGGTGCCACCAGTTGCATAGAGGCGCTTGCAGTATCAAAATCCTCAGAAATAATTAGTTTTACAGGGATTTCTTCGGCAGTGGGATTGACCACCTTGAAATAAATCTCGCTGCCGTCGTCAGAAAGGGTCGCTACGGCATTGAGGCTGCCGGTATTACCGGTCATATTGATTCTATATGGGGCGTAATTGTCATGCCAGAGCTTCATTACAACGTAGTTTGGAGCAGGGAACCAGCCTGTATGGTCGAAATTAATAAAGGCATTGTCCCAGCCTGAAGCTGACTGATGCCTCAGGAACAAAGCCGGACCTCCGATTTCAAAGAAATCTGATGTTCTCTCGTAAACATTCAATATCCCGCCGGCAAACAAACCCGTCCGCCAATCAGTAGTTTGGAAGTTCCATTCCGAATTATCAATCTTCATATCCGGATTGTCAGAGTCTGCAATGTAATTACCAAGATTAATTAAATAATCTTCATAGTCAAATGGGCGGGAAGCGTAATCGTCACCCTCGTAATAGTGAACACTGATGTAATCAATCTTTTCCGCACAACCATCGATTATATCCTCATTCCAGCTCGTATCATAACCGCTGCTTCCGCATGCTATAATCTTAATCGGAACGCCAAGTTCTGCGGCCTTTAATCGCATAGCCGGTGCGAACAAATTTACCACATCACAATAATTCGAGCTGCCCATCCACCAGGTCTCGTTATCGATTTCCCAGTATGTGACATTATAAGGCGCCGGATGGCCGTTGTCCCTACGCTTGGCACCCCATTCCGTTGTATTGGCGTCTCCATTGCAGTATTCCATCCAGTCCAGAGCGTAGGGTAAATAATCGCATGGGTCCGGCAGCTTCCACTGAGCCGTACCGCCACAGGCACTATCCGTCCAGCCGGTATTGATTACGATTATAGGTTCGATACCGAGAATTTCACACATCCGGAGATGCTCATCAGTTCCATAGGCATTAATATCCTGGTCGTCCCACATATATGCTGGATATTTAAACCGCGTATGCTGCGGTCCGATTCCGTCTTTCCATAAATACAGAGATGCGAAACATCCTCCGGGCCAGCGAATGCAGGGCGGATGCAAGTCATCGATAGCCTGCAGTAAATCGGGCCTGTAGCCGCCGGTGTCTATTGAGTCCTGGCCCATCATACTAATCTGGTCCAGATAAGCAGTACCAACACCGCTTACCCCAACCTGAAGCGTAGCATCCTGCGCCGAGCTTATCGGTGTGAAGCTAAAGGGATACTCGTCCCAACTACCGGTGGGACTCGGCAACGTTTGCTCTGCCAGAACAGATTCGCCATCCAGAATCCTGACCACCATTCCGCCGGGTGCGGCTCCGCGTGCCCATATCGAGCCGGTGTATAATTGAGTTGTAATATTAAACGGCGTCTGCTTTATGCCGGTCTCAGTTCCATCATCATTATCAATCTGCAAACAGAAATCGCTGTTCAAAGCATCTGTATCGTCCAAGGAAAACGAGCCCGTTCCGTAGCTTTCCCAGTAGTCGGCAATGACCTCACCATCCTCGATATCCGGCAGACCGCTCCATAATTCCTCACCTTCAAGATCCTCCACTACAATGTTTCTGAATCTGGCGGCCGTAGCCCAGGTTCCCACGCCTATCTCGCCGGTCATATGGGGACTACTCGTATCGGTATAATCAAAGAGCTGGCTGTCATCCAGCCAGACCTGAAAATTATTACCCTCACATTGAATGCGTATCTCATACCACAGGCCTGTGTTGATGCTGCCGGAAATTTGAGATGTTACCACAGTTCGGCCGCCATTTACTTCCTTTTCGATAGCATGCAGGGTATTTGCCCAGCCGCCGAGATTGAGCCAGTAGAAATTGTCGCTGTTCGGCGCACGGAACAGGATTAAAAATCCCTCGCTTCCTGAATCTTTCTTGGCCTCTAACGTAAGTTCATAGTCGTCCCAGGCCGTGTCACCGAATTCCATGTGAATATCCGTCCCCAGACCCGACTGAACGAGCTCATCGCCTTCTATTGACCAGTTAGCACCGCCGCCTCCGCTCAGCTCAAAGCTGCGATTCCAGACCAGCTCGCCCCAGAGCCCGCCGTTGACAGAATGATATATATGCTCGAGGAAATGGCCGTAGACCTTCTCATCAATCTCACCAACCACCTCATCAGGCTCTATTAATAACGGGTTCGGTGAATCCATAACCGGGCCATGCTCAGCACCAGCGGCGTAAGGCTGAGTGGTCTTGAGCCATTCCTCCACTATCGTTTCCAGACTTACGGGCTCAAGCGTTGTGAGCCAGTAAAGAGCAAAAATTGCATGATCCTTAAAGTTGACTATGCAATCAAAATTCAGGTCGGAATAAAGAAAACCCCATGCGCCGCATTCATTGTCAAAAATTGAAACATTGACGACAGGCAAAGGTTTATCATCGAAATCAGGGTCAGCGCTTGAAATAGAATGACTAATAATCCCTAAATGCGGCTCCTCCTCCAGAACGTCATCATCATAAGCGGTTACCGTAACCGGCTGCGGAGAGTCCCAATCCTCCGGCTCAATAACAATTTCAATAGGATTACCGCGGCCATTACCGACATCCAATTGCTCATCGGGGTCAACCGTAACAGTAACACTATAATCAGGCTGCAATACAAGA
>CAYNDE010000113.1:0-5708 GCA_964395535.1 uncultured Pirellulales bacterium | reverse complement strand
AAAGAGCTTATCGATGAGCTGCAAAAAGTCCCGACACAGCAGATTGAAATAGGCCAGGCACAGGGTGAAGAAAAGGTAAAAGACGAAATCGAAATGGTTACTTCGATGTTGGTGCCGTTTGCCTTTATGTTACTTATGTACATTGGAATTTTTGCCAACGGCCAGCATATGCTCACGAGTGTCATCGAGGAAAAATCATCTCGTGTCATCGAGGTTTTGCTTTCGGTTGTGGATTCTTTCCAGTTAATGGCGGGAAAAATACTGGGCCTTACCGGCATCGGCTTGACTGTAATTGCTTTGTGGACCTTTGCTGCATATTCTGCCGTACAGTGGAAGGGTGTCGATATTGATATTAAAGGCTGGCTGTTCTTCTATTTTGTTATATATTTTATACTTGGATTTATTTTGCTCAGCTCCATAATGGCCGGAATTGGTTCGATTTGCAACACGCTCAGAGATGCACAAAATCTTATGGGCCCGATTACAATTATTTATATAATCCCGCTTATGTCCTGGATTATACTTGTTCGGAGTCCCCAGGGAACTTACGCTACAGCATTATCGTATGTTCCTCCGATGACACCGCTGGTTATGATGCTTCGCCTTGCGGCAAGTTCTGAAGTGCCGATAATAGAGATATTCGCGACTTTGGCTTTATTGGTCTTTTCTGTTATTGTGGTCATTTGGATTTCTGCAAAGGTCTTTCATACCGGTATTCTGATGTACGGAAAAAAGCCGCGATTAAGAGAGGTCCTCCGCTGGCTCAGAAAAAGCTGATGTGTTTTTAACCTGTTATCCTCACCAGCCGCATACAGAAACCGTTTAATGCTCGAAATACCATGTCTATAAAAAAATTTATCAGCTGCCTTGTGGTTGAAGCTGGTTTTGGTAATTAGAGTTTTGGTAATTCGGTATTGTTTCGGATTTCGGATTTAGTGCTTCGTATTTTTCCCTTGAGACTTGTGGCGTGTGACTTTTGACTTATTACTTTGTGCCTTTGCGTCTTCGTGGTTTATTAAATTTATATTTATAGCTTAATAGCTTGTATATAAGTTTCGCCGCTAAAAAATCCGGAGCCTTATCCTGTTCATTCGGGCAAAGTTCCACCACGTCGAATCCAACCACATTTTTCGTTTGGCATACCGCCTTTAGAAGCCCAAGCACCTCATACCATAGAAGCCCGCCCGGCTCAGGTGTTCCTGTCGAAGGCATTACCGACGGGTCGAAAACATCAAGGTCAATCGTTATATAAACATTTTTTCTCAGCTTGCCGACTACTTTTTCAATCCAGCCTTTTTTGTTGTGTATATCCTTTGCAAAGAAAACATTTTTCTTATCCATCAGCTCTTTTTCGCTCGCATCCATACTTCTTATACCGACCTGAACAGTGGGGCACCACTGGCTAATCCTGGCCATTACGCAGGCATGATTATATTTTGAGCCGGCGTATTCGTCCCGCAAATCGGAATGTGCATCAAGCTGTAATACGCTGAGGCTGCGGAATCTATTTGCGAACGCGCTCACTGAGCCGATGCTTATCGAGTGTTCGCCGCCGATGACAACTACAAATTTGCCGTCGTCGATATGTTCGCAGATTCTTTCTCCCACCTCTGCTGCCATATATTCCGGCCGCCTTTTACATCTCAAAGGCTTGTCTGTGAATATTCCGTTCAAAAAGACCTGAGAATCCGTCTCGATATCATAAAGCTCCATATTGGCTGACGCTTCTATTATGGCTTGTGGCCCTTTGTCGGCACCTTTCCCCCACGTGCTTGTTTCATCATACGGCACCGGCACTATGGCTATAGCCGAGCTTTCCTGCTCGGAATATATCTGCGGCAGGTTGCCGAAACCGTATTGTTTTTTCATTGATGCTGTCCGCTTAATTGGTCATTAAATAAGAACATTGCAATTGCAACCGTTGTCGTCCACAAGCCTTCTTTGCCCTCTGCTGTCTGCGTGATACTGCTTGTTCTGATGAAAAGGCCGCTTGATTTATATGCCTGCTCTTTTTCAGACCACGCCGTATCAGGGTCGAGCTCGAAACCCAGTGTCGTCCCTAACATACCCGCAGCAAGGTCCTCGGCCATATCGCTGGCCTGCTGGTTGTTCTTCCCGTGGCCGTGAACTTCGCTCAAATAACCCCACTGTTCCTTGTCCTTTGGTACCGCGATTCCAATCGACGAAGCTACAAGCCTTCCGTGCTCATCTGTATCTGCTCTGGCCATTACGCAAAAGCTTATCTGGCCCGGAATCAGCTCCTTTATGCCGCTTTCTCTGCTTACAACCTTGCATCCAGGCGGCAGAATGGATGATACTTGGACAAGGTTTTGTTGTGCGACACCCGCCTGTCTGAGCGCTGTCTCGAAGCTCTTCAGCTGGTATTTATGTCGCCCGACCCCCTTTGTTAAAAAAACTTTTGATGGTAAAAGCTCCATTTTACTCTCCTGACTTTTTATTGTTTCGGTTTTAGCCTTTAATTTTAACATAACTTGTTTTTCCCTCAAGGGTTTTCAATTCTGTTTTGTTAAGTTTTCAATTGTTTTTTTTTACCCGGCCGACTCTGAGACCGGCTCAAAACTGATCCTGAGCTCACCTTTCTCGATATCAACTTTTATAATTCTTACCTTCTTATCTTCCGCATCGAAAATCGGCTCAAACGGCTCATCATTCAGCAGCGAGCTGAGTATCTTGACCCTCCAATCATCCGCATCAATTTCAATCTCGCTAATTTGCTTTGTGTACATCTTTCGAGCTATTATCTTTGAAACGATAGTAACCGGCACTGCTCCGACCTTGACTTTTATTATGTGAAGATTTAAGAGTCCCGCTTCGTTAATTACCGGCTCACCTGCGACTGTTATGATAAATTCGACCTCTTTTAGTCTCGCAGCCCCTATCAGGATTATTCGGCCGGGCTCGAAAAAAACCTCCGGCGCATAAAAGCTGAATCCGTCGGAAAATTTAGGCCAGCCGGAGCTGGCGACTGCTTCGTTTATCTTTTCCTGCTTAATTACAACCTCGAAAGGCATCCGACGCTGTGCACCGTTGTAAATCTCGGGCATCAGTTCGTGGGTCCAGTATGTGCTGACCTCGTCAGTCTCTATCGGCTCAGGCCTGCTGTAGCGCAGCGGCCGGTACAGAAGCAGAGAAAAGAAAAAAAACAATATCGATAAATCAATCAGAACCCAAAAACGCTTTTTGCTTTTGCGTTTTTTCCGCTCATCTTCCTTTGCCGTTTTTGTTTTTTTTACCTCTTCCAATTATGACGCCTTTTTCTGAATTTCACTCTTGCTCCTTTTAAGGTTTATGATTATAGTGTTTCCTGTGAGCAGTAAAAGTTTTTTTAAGAATTTATTCGCACTTTATTGAAGAAAGGTTTGCAGGAATATGCCTAACCATTTTGCAGACCGCCTGTGCCAGGCGGTAAAAAACAAAAAAACATCTTTAATCGTAGGTCTTGACCCCGTTTATAACCGTCTGCCTAAGTCGATTAAAAGCCATAAATCTATGAACGACGAATTCGACGCCGCTTCCGCCGTGGACGCAATCTTCGACTTCTGTGTGCAGACTATGAGAATCGTTGCCCCAATGGTTCCTGCTGTGAAGATAAATATCGCTTTCTTTGAAAAGTACCTCTGGGAGGGCATCGAAACCTACTACAATCTCATCACCGAAGCAAATGAGCTTGACCTTGAGGTTATCGGTGACGTCAAAAGAGGTGATATCGGCCATACCGCTGAAATGTATGCCGAAGCACATCTGCAAAATTCAGAGCTTGTCGGGCTCGAGGATACCATCACACCCGATGCAATCACTGTCAATGGTTTTGCAGGCACCGAGGCAATCGAACCTTTTGCCAAAATGGCCGACACGCAGGGAAAAGGGATTTTCGTTTGGGTAAGAGCAAGCAATTCGTCTGCTGCTGCTATCCAGGATTTCGAAAATGCCGATGGTCAAAAGATGTACGAAAAGCTGGCGCAGGTTGTAGCTGAAATCGCCGACAAACCCGAACGTATCGGCCAGAGCGGTTACAGCAACGTAGGTATGGTCATAGCCGGGACCAGCCCGAAAGTGTCAGCCGAGCTTCGTGAAAAGTATGAAAATATCTTTTTTTTGGTCCCCGGTTACGGCTCGCAGGGCGCTTCTGCTGCTGATTGCATCCGTTTCTGCAAAGCCGATGGTACCGGTGCTCTGATAAACGCCTCACGCTCGATTATTTATGCCTATGAGAAACCAAAATACAAAGAGCAGTTCGGTGACGACTGGAAACGCTGTATCGAGCAGGCCGTCATCGACGCCAAGGTCGACCTCGCAACCGCTATGCAGTCAAAACTGTAATATGAGTTTTGATTTCTGTGTCGGCAAAAAAGTTATGGTGATGGGCTTAGGTCGCTTTGGTGGCGGAATTGATGTGGTAAAATTCGTTCATAAAGCCAGCGCCGAAGTCACTGTTACTGATTTATTGTCAAAAGATAAATTGACCGAATCCATCAATCAGTTAAAGGATTATCAAGGCATAAATTTCCATCTCGGCGGACATCAGAAAAGCGATTTCGAAAATGCTGATATAATAATTGCAAATCCCGCTGTTCCGCACGATAACGAATTTTTACAAATCGCCCGAAAAAATAAAAAACTCGTAACCTCACAAATCGAAATCTTCTTTCAGCTTTGCCCTGCAAAAATCATCGGCATAACAGGCTCCAGCGGTAAAAGCACAACTGCCGCTTTGACCTTTCATTTACTAAGAAATTCTATAAGTGGGCGTAAGGTATATCTGACGGGCAATATCGGTAATCAGCCGATGCTTTGTCTGCTCGATAAAATAAAACCCCGGGATTTGGTCGTGATGGAAATCTCCAGTTTTCAGCTCGAGCAGCTTTCTAATATCAAAAAAGCCCCACACATTTCACTTTTAACCAATCTTGCGCCCAATCACCTCGACCGTCACAAAACCTTTGAAAACTACTGCAGCGCAAAGGAAAATATCTTCAAATACCAGAAGCTCGATGAAAATAATCTTTCTGTCTCGATTTTTAATGCCGAGGATAAAATCGCGAATCAATGGTATGAAAAATACAAAAATGACACCGGCCGAATTTGCCAGAAGTTTTCAGAAGATGATATTACTGACGATATAAAGAATTGTTTCAAACTCCCCGGCCGGGCAAATCTTGCCAATCTTGCTGCCGCTGTTGCTATTGCAAAACATTTCGGTATCGACGAAGACCGGATTAAAAAAGCATTACCATCTTTCAAAGCCCTGCCTCATCGTTTGCAGTTCGTTGCCGAAAAAAATGGCATCTGTTGGTACAACGATTCGAAGGCCACTACGCCTGAAAGCACAATTGCTGCGATCGCCTCTTTCGATAAGCCTATAATCTTAATCGCGGGTGGTTACGATAAAAATGTCAGCTTCGATTCTCTCGGCCTTGAAATTGTAAAAAGAGCAAAAGCTGCAATTCTTATCGGCCGGACCGCACCGAAAATCGCCTCCGCAATACGAAACTTGTCCGGCGGAGCTTTAGCGAAGACGGATACGCAATACGCATCACGCAATACTAAGATTATCGTTGCTGATTCTATGGCTGATGCTGTTGCAAAGGCACACGGTCTGGCTGAATCCGGTGATATAGTTTTGTTATCTCCTGCCTGTGCAAGTTACGATATGTTCGACAACTACGAGCATCGCGGCCGAGAATTTA
>CAYNDE010000112.1:0-5732 GCA_964395535.1 uncultured Pirellulales bacterium | reverse complement strand
GCTTTCAGATCATTTTGTAAAAGACCCTGCCGACGTTGTCAAAGTGCACCAGAAAGTTAAAGTACACGTGCTGGAGATAGACATCACCAGAAAGCGAATATCAATGAGCATGAAAAAAGATCAGGTGGAGAATAAAAAGACCGCCCGCAATGAAAAAGGTCAATCCGTAAAACCGGACAAAAAGCAAACAACTTCAGCCCACCCGGCAAAGCCAACAAAAAACAACAAGCCGTTAGGTAATACGCTTGCCGAAAAACTAACCTTCGGTTCATAGCTTTGAGGTAAATAATAACGATTTGCTTATACATATCAATGTTGTATGATGTATTCGATCAACTTACCTTTATTTATTTTATAGAAAAACCAGTAGGAAATATTAATGTCAGATACAATTACCGGAATACTGAAACCCCTGGGCAGGCAGCAATTTGTGGTCAGGACTCCTGATCGTTCTTATCGTAAAGATCAACTTGAGATAATGGTATCGCCAGAATTAGCCAGGCGATATGCCCTTAGTGAAGGGGCGTCTGTTACAGGTCAGGTTGAACGAAAGAACGGTGCTGCTCGGCTGGTATCTATAGAAACGCTTGGTGGGATGGAGCCAAAGACTTTTGGGAAAAGGCCACGATTTTCGGATATGGTAGTGATCGATCCACATCAGCGTTTTGAGCTTGGACTTTGCGGTAATAAGAGTATGCGAGTAATAGATTTGATAGCGCCGATAGGTAAGGGTACTCGTCAGCTGATAGTCTCGCCGCCTAAGGCTGGTAAGACGGTTCTTTTGGAACAGATGGCAACTGGTATACATGAATGCTCGCCCGAGAGTCGCATTATCGTGCTGTTGATAGATGAGCGACCTGAAGAAGTGACACAGTTTCGCAGGACAGTAAAGTGTGCTGAAGTGATAGCCAGTACGAGCGACCAAAGCGTTGATGAACATGTTGAACTTGCCGAGTTGATACTTTGTCATGTGCAGATGGAACTGGAATGTGGGCGCGAGGTTGTGGTGTTGATCGATAGTCTTACAAGACTTGGAAGAGCATTTAATAACAGGGGCAATCGCCGAGGTGGTCGCCGAGGCAGTAGTATGAGCGGCGGACTGGAATCTGGCGCAATGGAGATACCCCGGAGGCTATTTGGGCTTGCACGCACTATAGAGAACGGAGGGTCGGTGACTATCATCGCCACATGTCTGATCAATACTGGTTCGCGAATGGACCAGCTGATATTCGAAGAGTTCAAGGGGACCGGTAACAGCGAGGTTGTGCTCGATAGGTCCATGGCTGAGGCGAGGATATTTCCGGCTATCAATATTCCGGCCAGCGGGACACGAAAGGAAGCCAAGCTATACAGCCCGGAGCATAATCAGGGGCTTACTACACTTAGGCGTGTGTTGTCGAACTACGGGACTCGCGATGCGATGGAGAGTTTGTTTAAGCTGTTAAATAAGTATTCGGATAACAGGGTGTTTCTCGATAGTATGTGCTCGGGGCACGAGCGATGACAAAGTTACCAACTATTTACCATCAGCTTGTGAGATAACTTCTTTTTCAGGCTTGACGTTATTTAGCAAAGTCTTGTTATAATAAAACATTCATTTTAGGTTATGATGAAGCTCTATGAAGAAGATTGAAAAAGTATTGGCCCACTATTGGGGATTTGAGACTTTTCTGCCGTTGCAGAGACAGGCTATGGAATGCATTAGCCGTGGTACTGATTCGGTAGTAGTCCTTCCCACCGGAGGCGGTAAATCTCTCTGTTTCCAGGCACCAGCGGTGACAATGCCGGGGCTTGCGGTTGTTGTTTCTCCCCTGATTTCTCTGATGAAAGACCAGGTAGATGCACTAAAAGAGTGTGGAGTAGCAGCAGAACGCATTGACAGCTCACTTTCGGCATCAGAACAGAATAATGTTTTTGCCAGGATTAACCGAAACGAGCTTAAACTTCTTTACCTTTCCCCTGAACGACTTCTCTCAGGCAACTTCCTTGAGGTTTTGCGAAAGGCAAATTTATCGTTTATCGCCATTGACGAAGCTCATTGCGTAAGCATGTGGGGCCATGATTTCAGGCCGGAGTATCGCCAACTGGGGTCGCTGAAGGATTTGTTTGGTGATATTACTATTGCCGCTTATACAGCTACTGCTACAGACCACGTGCGAGCCGATATTGCAGAACAGTTAAAACTTAAGAATCCACAGATGCTGGTAGGCTCATTTGATCGGCCAAACCTGGTATATAAGGTTCAGCCGCGAAATAATATCATCAAACAGGTTTGTTCTGTTATTGACCGGCATAAAGGAGAATCAGGTATCATCTACTGCATCAGGCGCAAGGATGTTGATGGCATGTGTGCTCAACTGGAAAGCAGAGGTTATAGTGCAGTACCTTACCATGCAGGGATGGAAGATGCTGACCGCAAGATAAATCAGGATATGTTCATCACTGAAAAAGTAGATATTATCGTGGCCACAGTTGCATTCGGTATGGGAATAGATAAATCCAATGTTCGTTATGTCATTCATACAGGTATGCCAAAATCACTTGAACACTATCAGCAGGAAAGCGGACGTGCGGGACGTGATGGTCTGGAGGCGGAGTGCTGTTTGTTCTATTCCGGCGGTGACTATGGCATATGGAAAAGTTTGATGAGTGATATGCCCCATGACGCTCAAAAGATCGCCATGATCAAGCTTAGTAATATGTATAGTTATTGCACTGGAGGTGTATGCAGACACAAAGCTATTCTTAGATATTTTGGCCAGGACATTGATACCGATAGCTGTAATGCATGTGATATGTGTCTTGGTGAATTCGAGTATATAGACGATGCTCTGATAATCGCACAGAAAATACTTTCCTGCATTCTTCGTCTTGAGCAAATGTTTGGCGGCAACTATGTTGCTTCAGTACTGACAGGCTCTCAGGAGAAACGGATCATGGAAAACAATCATGATACGATCAGTACTTACGGCTTGCTCAGTGATTATTCAAAACACACTGTGCGTGACTGGATTGAACAGCTTACCGGGCAGGACTATATTGAGAAGTATGGTGAATATAACGTTCTAGGGGTTACGGGAAAAGGCCACACTGTTTTAAAAGGCCAGCAAACTCCACGGTTGCTCAAACCAGCCCTTCAAAAGGCCAAAGCCTCGAAGGTCGCGACAGATTCATGGGAAGGTGTAGATAAGGGACTGTTTGAGGCCTTAAGAAAGTTACGAACAAAGATTGCCGGCAAAAAGAAAATCCCCGCGTATATAGTTTTTGGTGATGGTGCACTTAGAGATATGGCCAGGAAAAGACCAGCCTCTCTTGATACCTTTCTTAATGTCAAAGGAGTGGGAGAAAAGAAATACAAAAAATATGGAGAAACGTTTATTGCAGCTATTAAAGATTACTGTTTTGAGCATTCATTGGATATGGATGCAGAAGAATATTAAGTTGATTAAATTGTAACCAGAGTCTAAATGAAAACCAAGCATTAAGGCATCAACGCCCTTAGTTCTCCCCGCATGCTAGCTTATCATTTTAACGATCGCATTTTTCAATTCGTCCGAAAGTGTTGGCCAAATCGTAACAATCCGTACAAGTCCGCCGTCTTGAGGTAAGTTTTCCAGTAAGACGGTTTTTGCATTTTCTGTAAGTTCTTCGATATCATACACTTGCGATTCCGTGGTGTCGTCCTGTCGATCCGAAGGTTGAGGGTTCGAGCCCCTTCGGCCTCGTTTTCTAAGGGTGAGTATTTACACCTGCTCGTGTGGTTAATAAATTTAGGTTTTGATATCTTGTCGAATTTTTCGGATCAAAGCGACGACCTCTGAAACCTTTTTCTGAATCGCGGAATAATCTTTTGCTTCAACGAGCTCATTTGTAACCAGTTTTGAGCCTATGCCAACACAAGCAGCTCCCGCAGAAAACCATTCGGTAAGGTTTTCACGTGTAGGAGAAACACCGCCTGTAGGCATTAAATCAGCCCAGGGACAGGGCGCTTTAACAGCTTTAACGAATGCTGGACCTCCTACCTGAGCGGCGGGAAAGATTTTACAGATTTCCACACCGAGCAGATGTGCCTGGTGGATTTCTGTAACGGAACCGCAGCCGGGTAAATAGGGTACCTTGTGTGCATTGCAGACTTTTGCTACATCTGTGTCAAGAAGCGGACTAACGATAAAATCGGCGCCAGTAGCTATGCAAAGGGCTGCGGTAGAAGCATCGACGATGGAGCCGGCGCCAAGAATTAAATCAGTTAGTTCCCTATCGCGATAGATTGCCAATTCACGGAAGACATCGAGTGCACGGTCACCGCGATTGGTAAATTCGATGACTAAAGCGCCGCCTTTTAAACAGGCTTGAATAACTGATTTGGCGACCTCGATATCAGGATTATAAAACAAGGGAACAAGGCCGAGCTCTTTCATTCTCGTTAATGTCTCAAGACGGCTGTGTCTTGCCATAATCGTATCTCCAAAAGTTACATTGTAAAAAGATTATCTTCTGACTCTTGCGGTCTGGCCTTTCATAACGCGTTCAACTTCTTTTAGGCTCGCTGTGGTTGTATCGCCCGGTGTTGTCATAGCTAAAGCTCCGTGAGCAGCGCCGTATTCGACTGCCTGCTGAAGCGATTTGCCTTCCATTAGAGCGTAGATAAGGCCGGAAGCAAAGCTATCGCCGCCGCCGATGCGGTCTAAAATTTCGAGGTCTTCACGAGGCTGAGCATTATAGAACTCGCCGTCGGCATAAACAATAGCGCCCCAGTCGTTTTTCGTGGCGGTTTTGGCATTTCTCAGGGTTGTTGCAACAACCTTAAAGTTGGGAAAAGTTTTAACGGCATTGTCAATCATCTTTTTGAAATTCGCAGGGTCGAGTTTTGAGCAGCCTTCGTCGAGACCTTCAACTTTAAATCCCAGGGCTGCGGAAAAATCTTCTTCGTTGCCGAGCATCACATCTACCAACGGCGCGATTTTGCAATTGACTTCTATTGCCTTTTCTTTGCCGCCGATATCTTTCCACAGCGAATGTCGGTAATTAAGGTCATATGAGATTATAGTGCCGTATTTTTTCGCGGCCGTCATCGACTCGATTACAACCTCTGGTGTTGTTTGAGACAGTGCTGCGAAGATACCTCCTGTGTGAAACCAGCGAATGCCGTCCTCGCCGAAAATCTTTTCCCAGTCGAAGTCACCTTTTTTAATCTGCGATGCTGCACTGTTCGCACGGTCTGAGCATCCCACTGCTGCCCGCACACCGTAGCCGCGTTCTGTAAAGTTCAGGCCGACACGACTCTTCCTGCCGATACCGTCAAATGGTACCCATTTGACGTATTCCAGACTAACTCCGCCCTGATAAAGCAAGTCTTCCAGAAGCCTGCCGACGGGATTATCGACAATAGCTGTTGCAACTGCTGCTCGTTTTCCAAAACATCGTTTCAGGCCTCGTGCGACATTATACTCACCGCCGCCTTCCCAGACCTTGAAATGACGGGTAGTATGAATACGTTCTTCGCCCGGGTCCAGTCGAAGCATGATTTCACCCAGCGACAGAATATCATACTTACATTCGCTTTCCGGCCTGAGATTTAGTACAGACATTGTTTTAGCCTTTATTCAACTTATCAATCTTCCAGTGTTTCACTGATTAACCATAGTAGGGGCGCTTGGCCGTGAAAATCGCCCAGAGAACGCGGGCGTTTCAAATAAAATTCGATATCATCCTGTTGTCCTGTACCGACACAA
>CAYNDE010000111.1:0-5765 GCA_964395535.1 uncultured Pirellulales bacterium | reverse complement strand
TATCGTCCGGAAAAAGACGGGCTGTTCTGCGAGCGGATTTTCGGTCCTGAAAGGGACTGGGAATGTGCGTGCGGCAAGTACAAGGGGACGAAGTTTAAGGGTATCATATGCGACCGCTGCGGGGTGAAGGTTACCCACAGCCGGGTCCGCCGCAAACGCATGGGCCATATTAATCTTGCGGCCCCGGTAGTGCATATATGGTTTTTTAAGGCGATACCGAATCATCTTGGCACGCTTCTGAATCTTAAGACATCTGACCTGGAGAAGATAATTTATTTCCAGGACTATGTTGTGACCGATAGTGCACAGAGTCCTTTGAAGGTCGGCCAGCTTCTTACTGAAGAGGAATACAGCCAGGCTGCTGGTAAGTACGGGGCTCCTCCATTAGGTTTTAAGGCGTTGATGGGAGCAGAGGCTATAAGAACTTTGCTGAGTGACCTCGACCTGGAGAAGTTAAGCAAGCAGCTGAGGGTCGAGCTGTCTCAGACTAACAGCAAGCAAAAAATCAAGGACATTACAAAGAGATTAAAGACTGTAGATTCTATCACCACCAGCTCGAACAAGGCTTCCTGGATGGTGCTTGATGTGGTACCTGTCATACCTCCTGATTTGAGGCCGCTGGTGCTGCTGGAGAGCGGCAACTTTGCAACCAGCGATTTGAATGACCTTTACAGAAGGATTATCAACAGAAACAGCAGGCTTAAAAAGCTGATAGATTTGAATGCTCCGGAGGTCATTATCAGAAATGAAAAGAGGATGCTGCAGCAGGCTGTCGACGCTTTGTTAGACAACGGAAGGTGCAGACGGCCGGTACTGGGAAGTAATAACAGGCCGCTCAAAAGCCTTGCAGATATGATAAAGGGAAAGCAGGGACGATTCCGTGAGAACCTGCTCGGAAAGCGCGTCGATTATTCGGCGCGTTCGGTCATTGTCGTTGGGCCTAATCTGAAGCTTAACCAGTGCGGGCTGCCAAAAAGAATAGCGATGGAATTGTATCAGCCGTTTATTATTCGCAAACTCAAGGAACATGGCTACGCGGACACGATTAAAAGCGCCAAAAGAATGATAGAGAAGCAGGATGAGCGTATCTGGGATGTTCTTGAAGAGGTGATTCATCAGCACCCTGTTCTGCTGAACCGTGCTCCCACTCTTCATCGAATGGGTGTTCAGGCATTCGAACCTATACTTGTGGAGGGTAATGCGATAATGCTTCACCCGCTTGCCTGCCGAGGTTTCAATGCTGACTTTGACGGGGACCAGATGGCGGTTCATCTGCCGCTGAGTGTAGAGGCACAGGCTGAGACACATACACTGATGATGACCACAAGCAATATTTTCTCGCCTGCGAACGGTTCTCCTATGGTCGGGCCGTCTCAGGATATGGTGATGGGTAATGCGTATTTGACATACATAAGCAGAGACGAAAATGAAAAAGGCAACGGCGTGTTGTTTAAGGACCCGTTGGAAGCGATAAGAGCGGCTGAAGACAGGAAAATAAGTATACACGCAAAAATCAGGGTGCGGATAAGAAAGACAATAGTAGGACCTGATGTTGAAGATGTAGGCGGAGAGTCTGGCAAAATCGACGAAGATTCCAGAGCCGGGGGGAAGGTGATAGAGACGACAGCCGGCAGATGCATATTCAATGATATTCTGCCGAAAGAGCTGCCTTTTTATAATATGACTATGACAAGCAAAAAGCTGAGCAGGGTCATAAGCGACTGCTTCAAGATAGCGAGCTCGGCGAAGACGGTTGACCTGCTTGATAAGATAAAAGATATGGGATTCAGGTACGCTACGCTTGCGGGTCTGAGCTTCGGGATAAGAGATTTGAAGATACCTGCCAAGAAGCAATCTATTATTGAGCTTACCGAGGAGAAGGTCCGAAAGATTCAGAAAAACTATGACAATGGAGTCTTAACAGAAGGTGAAAGATACAATCAGGTTGTCGATGCCTGGACGCATGCGCGAGTCGCAGTTACCAATGAGATGATGAGAGGCCTGAAAGACGATGTGACAGATGAAGGCAGACCGTATTTGAACCCGATATTCCTGATGACCGATTCGGGAGCGAGAGGAAGCGTTGACCAGATTCAGCAGCTTGCGGGTATGCGTGCATTGATGGCCAAGCCGAGCGGCGAAATTATCGAGACACCCATCAAATCAAACTTTCGTGAAGGTATGACCGTGCTTGAGTATTTCAGCTCTACGCACGGGGCGCGCAAGGGACTGGCTGATACGGCGCTGAAGACAGCTAACTCGGGCTATCTTACTCGCAAACTCATTGATGTTGCTCAGAATGTAATTATTACCGACCGGGACTGCGGGACGCTGCAGGGCATCACAAAGAGTGTTATCAGCGGTGGTGAGCAGGTTGAGGTGCCTCTTTCAGAGCTTATCGTCGGCAGAACAGCCAGAGATAACATTCGAAATCCGATTACCGATGAGATGATAGTGCGTGAGAATGAGGTTATAACGCCGCAGATGGCAGCAAAGATAGAAGATTTGGGCATTGACGCCGTGAGAATTCGAAGTCCGCTTACCTGTGACAGTCCGTTTGGTGTTTGTGCCAAGTGCCACGGTTGGGATTTGAGCACGGGCAAACTCGTTGAAGAGGGAACGGCGGTTGGCATTGTGGCGGCACAATCCATTGGTGAGCCCGGCACGCAGCTTACACTTAGAACATTCCATACCGGCGGTGTTGCTTCGAGGGCTATCCTTGAAAGAGAGCAAAAAGCCACCCATGAAGGTAAGATAAAGTATCGTGAGATAAATGCTGTTTCGGTCAAGAACCCTGAAGGTAAAGAGCTGCTTATAGTGCTTAAGCGAAACGGGGAGATGATTATTATTGACGACAAAGATAGAGAGCTTGACAGGTTTAAGGTTCCCTATGGTGCAATTGTCTCTGTTGAGGACGACCAGAAAGTCAAGGGTGGTGAGATTCTGTTTAGCTGGGACCCGCACCGAACGCCGATACTTGCGGAAGTGCCTGGAAAGATAGCATTTGTAGATATAATCGACGGTGAGACGATTCGTATAGAGGAAGAAAGGAAAGGACAGGTCAGCAAACCTGTGGTGATAGAGCATAAGGGCGATAAACATCCACAGATTATAATCGAAGGCGGGGAGGGTAAGATTCTTGATGTGCATTATCTGCCGGCGGCGGCGAGGATTGAGGTTTTGGAAGGCCAGGAGGTTCAGGCTGGCCAGCTTCTTGCTCATCAGCCTCGTGCAACTGGGGGCACGCAGGATATTACCGGGGGCCTGCCGAGAGTTACAGAAGTATTTGAGGCTCGCAAGCCCAAAGACCCCGCAGTGATGGCGGAAATCAGCGGCAAAGTTGAGCTGCGAGGCGACAAGCGAAGGGGCAAAATGACTATTATTATTCGCTCTGAGTCGGGAATGGAAAAGGAGCACCACGTTCCGCGCGACCGACACCTGAACGTTCATACAAACGATTTAATAGAGGCGGGGATGGCCCTGACCGACGGGCCGCTTGTGCCTCACGATATCCTGGCAATCAAGGGTGAAGAAGCGCTGCAGAGGTATCTGATTACGGAGATTCAAAACGTCTATCGTTCACAGAACGTCAGTATTAATGACAAACACATTGAAATTATCTGCTCCCAGATGATGCGCAAGGCTGAAATTGAATCGGTTGGAGACAGCGGCTTTTTGCCGGGAGAGGTTGTTGATAAGTTTGTCTTCAGAAAAGAGAACGAGAAACTTTCCGATTCGATTAAGGTCAGCAAAGCAGGTGATGTAACCGAGCTCGAAGAAGGTCAGATTGTCAACAAGGATGAGCTTTCGCGGATAAATGAGAAGGTTGAGGCTATAGGGGGCGTCGGCGCCAAGGGTACGAAGCCGAAACCTGCTACGGCGAAAACGCTTCTTTTGGGTATCACGAAGGCGTCACTGTGGTCGGAGAGTTTTATAGCGGCAGCAAGCTTCCAGGAGACAACAAAGGTATTGACAGGAGCGGCACTGTCAGGTAGAGTAGATGAGCTTACCGGCCTGAAAGAAAATGTTATTCTGGGCCACCTGATACCGGCGGGTACCGCATTTAAGCCGTACCTTGAAATGAAGGTCAAACATCTTGCAGAAGCGCCTCTGCCGAAAGAATTTGCAGAGATTAAAGAGGTCAAAGAGGCCGAGGAAAAGGCCGAAGCGGCTGTAAAAGAAGCACTTGGTATAAAATGATGTCTTTATGTGTCAAAAAGATAAATTGAAAATCGGAAATGAATTATGCCGACGGCAAATCAATTAGTAAATCGAGCCAGAAGAAGGACAAAAAAGCAGAAACGTAAATCGGATATAAGGGGCTGTCCTCAGAAAAGGGGAGTTTGTCTGATAGTCAGGACGCAGACACCCAAGAAACCGAACTCGGCTTTGCGCAAGATAGCGCGTGTGAGGCTGACGAACGGCAAGGAGGTGACCTGTTATATACCCGGTATAGACCATAATCTGCAGGAGCACAGCACGGTGCTTATTCGCGGCGGCAGAGTCAGGGACCTGCCCGGGGTCAGATACCATATTATTCGCGGTGTGCTGGACTGCGGTGGAGTAGAGAATCGTAAACAGGGAAGAAGTAAGTACGGCGCTAAAAGGGCGAAGTAATTGCCCACCCAGGGCGGAATTGAAATAGAAGAGAAGTAAGTAAAGGTTCGATAATGGCAAAGAAGTTTACAGCATCAGAACAACAATTAAAGCCGGATGCTAAATACAACAACAGGCTGGTTTCGAAGTTTATTAACTGCCTGATGCACAAAGGTAAAAAAAGCGTAGCACAGAAGGTTTTTTATGACGCTATGGAGAGGGTAGCCAAGAAGGTACCAAAGGAAGAGGCGATGAAAGTTTTTGAGACGGCGGTTAATAATGTAAAGCCGATGATTGAGGTTCGCAGCAAACGGGTTGGCGGTGCGAGCTATCAGGTGCCGATGCAGGTCAGTGCCAAGAGGCAGCAATCGCTGTCGTTTCGATGGATACTGCAGTCAGCCCGGGCAAAAAAAGGAAAGCCGATGTGCGAGAAGCTGGCTGAGGAACTGGTAGATGCCTATAACAAGCAGGGCGGTGCGATGACAACCAGGGATAACGTGCACAGGATGGCGGAGGCTAATAAGGCATTTGCCCACTTTGCGTGGTAAGAGCGAAATTTATAGCTGCCACGGTGCGTTTTTCGAAATGGCCGTGGCAGCTTTTTTATCAATATTTTTTGGAAGCGAATTGGATGCGAGTAATCAGCTTTTTTGTAGAGGCTGATTCGACGTTGAAAAATACTGAGAGATTCCGATGGTAACTGATTTGGCCAAACTGCGCAATATAGGTATAATGGCTCATATCGACGCCGGCAAGACGACGATTACCGAGAGGATACTTTATTATACGGGCAAGACCTACAAGATGGGGGAGGTGCACGACGGCACGGCTGTTATGGATTATCTGGAAGAGGAACAGCAGAGGGGGATTACGATTACATCGGCGGCGACTAAATGTCCGTGGAAAGATTATGAGATTAATCTGATTGACACGCCGGGACATATCGACTTTACAGCAGAAGTTGAAAGGTCACTGCGTGTGCTGGATGGTGCAGTGGCGGTATTCGACGGCAGCGAAGGTGTGCAGGCGCAAAGCGAAACGGTGTGGCGACAGGGACATAAATACGGGCTTGGGTGCCTGTGTTTTATCAATAAGATGGACAAGGTAGGCGCCGACTTTGAGATGAGTGTAGATAGTATTCGCAACAGACTTCTTGCCAATCCTGTCGC
>CAYNDE010000110.1:2075-5804 GCA_964395535.1 uncultured Pirellulales bacterium | reverse complement strand
CTATCATTTTTCTGCCGAGCCGTTTTTTGACGATATTTTCCAGCCCGACAAACGTACCTCCGCAGATAAAAAGGATATGCGAGGTGTCGATTTGTATGTAGGCCTGCTCGGGGTGTTTTCTGCCGCCCTGCGGAGGGACATTGGCAATCGTTCCCTCGAGCATCTTTAATAAAGCCTGCTGAACACCTTCACCTGAGACATCGCGGGTAATCGATATGTTCTGGGTTGTTTTGCCGATTTTATCAATCTCATCTATGTAAACGATGCCCTGCTGAGCGGCTTCTATATCGAAGTCCGCAGACTGTATCAATCTGAGCAGGAAATTTTCGACGTCCTCGCCGACGTAACCGGCCTCGGTAACAGTTGTGGCGTCGCAAATCGCAAAGGGCACTTTCAGCATACGAGCAAGAGTGCGAGCAAGAAGTGTCTTGCCTGAGCCTGTAGGGCCTATTAAAAGAACGTTCGATTTGTCAATTTCAACGTCGCTGTCACTATCGAGGTGCAGCAGCCTTTTATAATGATTATGAACCGCTACAGAAAGATACTTTTTTGCGTGTTCCTGCCCGATTACATACTGGTCGAGATATTCCTTAATTTCCCTCGGCCTTGGGACCTGCTTGAGATTGATACGCTTTTTTGTGACTCGCTTCTTATTCTGGGTGATGATATCATAACAAAGGTCGATACATTCAGGGCATATATAGACATCGTTCGGACCTTCTATGAATGTATCGGTCTGGCCCGAAGAGCGGCCGCAAAAACTGCATATTATCTTTGAATTCTTTTCGCCCGAGCGTTTAGCCATTATTTTGTTCCTGCTGACAAACCGGTTTTTAGACTGATTATATTATAATTACAGCCGGCTTGTTATTCAAGCTATTTATCCGAAGCTGACAAGGAATTGCTGCATTTTTGCTTCAAAAATTTTAATTTTTCAGCCCATAGCAATGGTATGTCGTTGAATGTATTTTCGAGTACCTCTATAGTGTGTAGAACCTGCTGTTTTTCTGTTTTTGGCAGTTTCGACCAGCAGAGCAGTTCATAATACTTGGCCCGCCACCATTGAAAGCTTCTTGTGGTGGTATCCAAATCCTGCTCCTGAAGGATTTTGCATATTTGCGTCCACAATTTCGCAGCATCATCATATTTTTGTTGTTCACCGAATAATCTTGCCCTGCAGCGAATGATGTCTATAGTTTGCTCATTCGCTTCGGTTGTCAGGCTGTCCAGCAATTTTCCAATTTCAGCTAACTTGTCATCGTTTTTGTTTGCAGCGAAGACAGATATCTCAGCAAGGTACAGGCCGGCCTGCGGGTTTTTAAGACACCCGAAGCTGATTTGTGCGAGATTTTTGCAATTTTCTGCGGCCTGGAGGAAGTTATTTTGCTGAACCGCTAAAGTATCGATATTTTCAATAATTTCCGATAGCAGTAACATTGCCTGGTGTGTATAAAGGCAGTTATCTTTCCGACACGCTTTTAGCAGATACTCCGCTGACGCAAGCCTTTGGCCCAGTCTTTGTAAAGCTGTAGATTTGAAGGCGTATAGGTTCGGCTCATTTATGTTGTCTTCGGTGAGAATATCTAAAACCTGCTGAGCGGAGTTTTCATCATTTTTCTCAAGAAGCAGTCCGCAATAAGTTGTTAGCGCCTCGGCCTTTAGTTGTTTAATTAGTTTATTATCAGTGTTGCATTCGCTGGCAAAATTTTTTAGCTTTATTAGCAGCTCGTCAGGAACGACCTTGTCCCCTGCTCTATAAATTTCAATATCCTGCTGAATCAAATCAAGCTTTGCGCGCCCCGACCAGTATCCTTTATCTTTGTTAGCCAGGTTTTGCAAAAATTGCCTGCTTTTTTCGGGGTAATTACAATCCTTGAGAGCAGAAATGTAATAGTACTCGGACATTCCGCCTGTTTCTGATATCTCACTGTAATTTTCAAAAGATTTCAGAACGCAGGGACAATCCACAGAACCTTCTATATACATTGCATGGGCGAATTCAAATGTCTGTTTTGCGAGTTGTTCAGCTTCGATATCGAGGCTGTCGCTTTTGTTTTGTTCTTGAAGCTTGCTTGCCTTAATAAGCAAATCGACAGCCCTTTCTGGTTCTGTTTTGGCGATTTTAATTGCGGTGACATATAATATCAAAGGAGTTTGAAACTTCTGCATGGCTGCAAGTTTCGGCAGAAGGCTGCTGTCCTGTTCAGCCTTGATTTTCATTGTAAATTTTGCGACAAGCTCCGCCTCAAAAACAGTAATATCCTGCAGAATTTTGCTGAAGTTTTCCTGCTCCCTCATTTTGTTGACGAGCACAGAGTGCAGAAGTAAGCCGACATAATTGCCGGCCTGGGACCAGTACTTTAGAATTTTTTCATAGTTACTGTTTCTGCCAAGGTCTCTGTTCAGAAAAGCCAAAGACAGTACAAGCTCGATGTCGTTTGCATAGTTACTGCCGGCGATTTCCTTTTCAATTATGTCAAGACGAGCTGTTCCTTCTTCTCCAACTAATTTAACTCGCTCAATTTCTATCCTGAAAGCGAGCGACTGAGCCATATCGGAGCGCTCCAGGAGCCGGTCGTATTCCATTTTCGCCAGCGGCCGATAGAGCGAATCATCCTTAGCGAGCAGTGCATAAACTCTGGCTTTGATATAATGCAAATATGCGCTGTCATAAACCTCTTCCAGCGCATCCAGTCGGCTGATAATTTTGTGGCACAGCTCAACTGCTTTTTGTCTTTGAGAAAAAGAAACTGCCTCGAAGAAATCCGTCTCGGCTTTGTATAATGATGTTGTGTAAAGACCAGAGGATAATTTTTTCCACAGCCCCGTTGAGCCGTATCTGGTGTCCCAGTCATCCGCCTCGTAGTCTTCTATAATCTGTTTTAGCTTTCTTTGTTCCTGCTCGATACCAGCCAGTTTATCTGAGGCTGTTTTTGCTGTCTTGTTCAGGTTTTCTTTGTCAGCTCCATCTACGAAATTATTGTTAAACTCATTCTTGAGTCTAAGATCGAAACTCTGCCGTAAAAAATCGTCGTAAATCTTTTTACTTTTATCCGAAAGGCTGTTGATATCTTCGGTTGTCGGTAACTGTGTCGCCGCCAAAAGTGAGGCAGAGAACAAAAAAAAGCTGAGGAGCAGAGAAAATATACTTGGATGCGGAATTTCGTCGCAATTGTCCCACAAGCGTATCACTCGTCAGGCCCCTGCCATTGTGTCATTGGAAATGTAATATCGGTCATTTTCATACCATAGAAAACGTTGCATATCCTCACCCAGAATTCGGATTTCACTTCCGGTTCGCAGATAACCTCTATCGGGTCGGATACAAGCCTCTTCTGCTCTGCCAAAACCTGTTCAATTTTTTCTATAAACCTTGCCAGGTCCCGCTCCATCGTTTGGCTGTTGATTTGAACAGTTTGCCATACACCGATTCTTACAGCGCATCCTTCTTCAAGCGAAGATATATGTATCCGTAGCGGTTCAGGTCGTCCTAAGCCGGAAACTTGAGCCTGTGCAGCCGGCAACCGTAGGGGAATAAAGTCTTCCTGCGGCCGCCACTTGACCGCTACCAGAAAAAAAATCAGCAGTAAAAAAACCAAATCAATAAGCGGTGCCATTCGCAAACCAAAAGAGTGCCTCGGCTGGGGGGAAAAGCGTCTTATAGTGTCTTTTTTTATTCCGTCACCTTCCATAGTGTCGTCTCTTTAAAGTAGCACGGGCTTCCAGCCC
>CAYNDE010000110.1:0-1975 GCA_964395535.1 uncultured Pirellulales bacterium | reverse complement strand
TCATACCCGGCAAGCAAAGCTTTCGTATTGACTGGTATCGTCTTGTGATAGCGCTCAGCAAGCACATCAGAAAGACAGGAAACAGCGGCATTGACATCGAAGAGTTTCCTTTTTTTCAGATATGCGCCGACGGCGACCATATTAGCACTTCTTTGACTTCCAAGCTCAACGGCAATATCGTCAACAGGTATTGCTAAAATGTCAATTTTCTTATCAAGGTCGGGTGCTTCATCAATAAGTGAACTGTTATAAATCAGCAGACCGCTTTTTTTAAGTCGTGGAGCGAATTTTTCGAGTGAAGCCTTATTCATAATAATCAGGGAGTTGGGCTTGGAGATTACAGGCGAAGCTATAGGTTCTTCAGAAATCACAACTGTACAATTTGAAGTGCCTCCTCTGACCTCCGCTCCGTAGGCGGGCATATAAGTTACCTCTTTGCCTGCCCTCATCGCCGTCTGGGCGAGAAGCCTGCCGGCCAATATAATCCCCTGGCCGCCAAAACCCGCTATGATTACGCCTTCATAAAATCCGTTATCCGTCATTTTTTATAGCCCTGAATTTCAACGTCACTGACCAGTATTTGAAATATCTTTCAAACAGCCCAGCGGAAAAACTTTTATCATTTCCGTCTCAATCCATTGCATTGCTTCTGCAGGCGGCATCCGCCAATAGGTCGGACAGGCTGAGAGAAGCTCGACGAGCGACAGTCCTTTTGCACCTTGTACCTGCAGCTCGAAGGCGTGTTTGACAGCCTTTTTTGCCTGGCGAATTCGAGCCGGACTGCTCAAGGCACATCTTTCGACATAAACAGTGCCCGGCAAAATCGAGAGCAATTCCGCTACCTTCAGGGGGTATCCATCGGCTTCGGTTTTCCTTCCCCGCTGAGTCGTGGCGGTAACCTGGCCGAGCATCGTAGTCGGCGCCATCTGTCCGCCGGTCATTCCGAACACCGCATTATTAATGAAAATAACTGTGATTTGTTCACCTCTGTTCGCAGCGTGAATAATCTCGCCGGTTCCTATTGCCGCTAAGTCGCCGTCACCCTGATACGAAAAAATAATCCTGTCCGGGTTTGTTCTCTTCATACCGGTTGCCACCGCAGGTGCCCTCCCGTGAGCGACCTCGACCATATCGACGTCTATATAATCGTATGCAAGGACCGAGCAGCCCACCGGAGCGATGCCGATGGTTCTGCCGCGAATCTCAAGCTCATCGACCGCTTCAGCTATCAGCCGGTGCGCAATACCATGACCACAGCCGGGACAATAGTGGGTTACACAATCCTTAAACGTTGGTGTTCTCTCAAAAATCGTTTTCATATTTAGGTTCTTTTTTTCAAATGTTCCGGATTGAGCGTTAACTGTACGATTTTATCCAGCACGTCCTCGACGGTTGGTATCCCGCCTGCCGGCCTTCCGTAGAAAAGAACAGGTGCTTTTCCGGCAACGGCCAGCTTGACGTCTTCCACCATCTGGCCGCAACTGAACTCTACGACAAGGAACATCCTGAACTTGTTGGCGGCTTTGCTTATCTGCTCGCTGGGGAATGGCCAGAGTGTAACAGGCCTTATCCAGCCGGCCTTTATACCTTCACGTCTTGCTCTCGTTACGGCCCCACGAACTATCCTCGCTGCCACGCCGTAGGCAACCACAATAATATCAGCATCTTCAATTCTGTCTTGTTCGCAAATTACCTCATTTTTTTCAGCTAATCGATATTTTTCCTGCAGCTCATAGTTCAACTGCTCGAGAACGCCTTCTTTGAGCCAGAGTGACCGCACGATGTGCTGATCCCTGCCGTCGGCACCGGTAAGTGCCCAGTCTTTGGGCGGTAGTTTCCTGCCCGGTTTTTTCTCGAAAGTAACAGGCTCCATCATCTGACCGAGTATTCCGTCAGCCAGAACAACGGTCGTCATCCTGTACGCATCTGCTAAATCAAAAGCCAATTGCATACAATCCACTAACTCCTGCACTGT
>CAYNDE010000109.1:0-5863 GCA_964395535.1 uncultured Pirellulales bacterium | reverse complement strand
ATTGGTGCATCAGGCGATTCACCGGAAAACCTTGTATCAGCTTATTTGCAAGACACACTTGAAGCAGGAGATAACATTTGTGACCACTGATGCTATGACCAATCAGAATTTGTTGATGTAATGGAATAGTTTTAATGAATCCGGATATTCGTATAACAACTTTAGTTGAGAATACTGCATCGGGGGCCGGTTTATTGGCAGAGCACGGCTTATCATTCTGGATTGAATACGGTGATAAGCGGATTCTTTTCGATACAGGCCAAAGTGACATTCTTACTAAAAACGCAAAGGTACTCGGTATCGATTTAGCTGAGACTGATGCTATTGTATTAAGTCACGGCCATTATGACCATACGGGCGGCCTGTCTGCAATTCTAAATCGTGTTCGCAAGCCGAAAGTGTATATTCACCCGCAGGCCCTAAATCCGAAATTTTCCCGCAAGGACGATAATATTAGAGTAATAGGAATGCCGGATACTGTAAAGCAAACAGTCAATATTGCAGCCGAATCTGGAAGAGTTGTTTTTACGAAAAAGCCGACCGAGGTCCTCCCGGGTCTTTTTGTTACCGGGCAGATACCTCGAAATACCGATTTTGAAGATACCGGCGGCGACTTTTTTAAAAACCGTAACTGCACAGAAAAAGACATTCTTGCTGATGACCAGGCAATATTTTATGAAACAAGAGAAGGTTCTGTTATTATTCTCGGCTGTGCTCATTCGGGTGTGGTTAATACGTTGAACTATGTTGCGAAATTAACAAATCAAAAATACATTTATGCTATTGCGGGAGGGATGCACCTTTTAAATGCTTCTGCGGAAAGAATAGAGCGTACCATTGAAGCTCTCAGGCGATATAATGTGAAAAGAATCGGTTTGGCCCATTGTACCGGAAACAAAGCTGTCGAAGAATTTAACACAGCTTTTCCAGGCCGATGTTTTATCTGCTCTGCTGGTATCCGGCTAAATTTATAGAAATTGATAAGGATTAGCAGGATTATGGAAAAGATTACGATGACTCCGATTGGTACTATACATTCGTCTTATAAAGACACGAGAGATATACCCATTCAGGGCAAGTTCAAACCAGCAGTCAAAGCATATATCAAACTAAAGAGCAAGTATGCTCCGGGTCTCAAAGATTTGGATGGTTTCAGCCATGCCATTATCATTTATTTTTTCCACAAGTCTCAAAAAGAAGAAATTCTCGGTAAACCATTTTTGGAAGATAAGGTACACGGCATATTTGCAATTAGAAGCCCTCATCGGCCTAATCATATAGGCCTGTCTGTAGTCCGGATCGAAAGTATCGAAGCTGACGAGTTACACTTCAGCGAAGTTGATATGCTTGATGGTACTCCTGTGCTCGATATAAAACCATACATCAAACATTTTGATATGCGAGACGATATATCTTGCGGCTGGTTAGACAAACATTTCTCTTAGAATTTGCCGTCTTGGTTTACATCGCTGTTTTTTGGCCGTTTTCAAGCATTAAAGATGGTTTCGAACAAAACTATTTTATAGAAAGTAAAAATAATAGATTGAATATTAGGTCTAATTGATATGTTTATAAATTTCAGAAATGCTTGCATAAGGGTAAATAAAATGGTGCTTACGAGGGAACAAAGAATTGCGAGCTTGGAGCGGGAAATCGTCGTACTGAAGGATACGATTAAGCTTCTGCATAAAATGCTCAAGGAGCAACGGCAGTTAATACACGATTATATTACACAGAAGGTTGCTGCAGGTAACGGCCGCAATGGTTATAACGGCGAAGACGGCAGGCCTGAAGACGCCATATACACTTTTATTTGTAAAAAGAGAATGGACAAGCTCGGCAAAGATATCGATAAGGTGCGAAAGCTCGTGGATAATATAAGGTTCGGCGTGCGAGCCGGCTAGTTTTGATTAATCCGTGAGAAAGTCATTAATTTTTGGCCTTTCTGCATAAGCTTATATTTCATTCCTGTACTTTTCACTTTAATGCAGATAGATTTGATACGTAAATCATCAAACCATTATTACCTTCACAGGTATAAATGTAATTGTCAATGGGTTCTATAGCACGGGTCCAGTCTGTAGTTTTATACTCTGCGATTTTCTTTTCAAAATCCTTTTCGGCCATATCTACTATGATTGTTCCGCCACTGCCATCAGCTACATATGCAAAGGAATCGACAACTTTAATCTGCTCTGAAAATTGTGAAGTATTAAATCGCGCATATACTTGTAAGTCATCAGGATTTGTTATATCTACAGAAAGAATGCCATCACTGCCTGTCGCCGCATATAATAAATCTCCTTCACGGTAAAGAGATACTATTGAATTCTTTTCTGTTACAGTTAGTTGAATTTGGTCCAACTCAGTCAGCGTTAAATCATTTTCCAATCTGCAGGATTGTAATTTTCCATTAGCAAAACCGACATATATGACTTTATTATAGATAAGTATTATTTTAATTCTTTTCTCGAATGGTATTGCTTTGTAAAAAGCTGCATTCTTAGGATTTTCAATATTCCATATTTCGATAGACGAGGTTTCATCTTGATGATTGTACTTTACAACAAAGAGGTAATTGTCTTTTATTGCGATACTATCTACAGGGAAATAAAAATTTTGTACTATAGAAGGCTCAGCAGGATTTGAAATATCAATTATCCCGGCCCTGGTATAAAGATAGTTATTTTCAATTATAAGATTGCTTCGATCAGCCAAAGCGTTTTTTAAGAAAGCTATTTGTTTTGGAATCGAGGGTTTTGATATATCAAAAACTATTAGTCCTTTGGATGTGGACACATAGGCATAATTGTCTTTATGAATAATATTATCTGCTCGCAAACCGGTTTTTTTACTTTCCCCTGCAAAAAAAGGCAAACCAGTTAACTCGCTTGCTTTACCATTTTCATCGACAATATAGTTTTCTTCCTTACCGAATAGCAAGTCTGTAGGGATATAACAGGGGTGACTTCTAACTTCTTCGGGTTTCAGCGGATTTGATATATCGTAAATATGTACACCTCCGGGATAGAAAGCAAATATATGCTCATATTTGAAAATGGCATAATAGCATATTGTTGCTTTGACTGATGATACTTGCCGAATTTCTTGAGGATTGGAAGCATCGAAGATTAAGAGCTCCCCGTTTACAAATACGTACACATATTGTTCGTAAGCGATGAGAGCACCGAGATTTTTTTCAGATTCGATTTTAGCTGTACCTAAGAGCCGTGGTTCAGATACATCTTGTGTATCGACTATGGCAAAACCGTCGTACCCTAAAATATAAATCTTATTATCTGATTCAAATAGTTTACAGCATACGCTTATGCCGTTAACTTCATATTGTTCGATTACCTGCGGGTCTTCAGGATTTTCCAGAGATAGGATAATTAAGAAATTATCCTTGGTATCTGCTGCGAAAAGCATATCATCACTTATGATAACATTGGAATAGCTGTAAGCTTTTATGTCAAGATTTTTGATGAACCGAATTTTATATGGGTCTCTTACATCAAAAATGGATATGCCCTCACCCTGTTGAGGCAGATAAATATAGCCATTGTAGTATTCAAAAACGCGCATGCTCCTGTATGGCGTCCAATAAAAATCGGTAACATTGTTAATGTTATCCTTCTCAAATATTTTTAATCGTCCTTGAGTAAAACCACACAAATGGTCTTCGTCTATTTGAGCAACAAATTGCGTAATATCACCAACAGCATTAACAGGTGAAAGGAAGGCATTGTCTTTGATTAGCTGTTCAGCATGTTTTTCTATTTTTTCATTAATAGAAACTTTTTCTGCTGTAGTAGTATTACTAGAAATCAAAATAATAGTAATTAAAAAAATATAATAAGCATCTCTCAGCATTTTTATTCCTATGTTATTATGTATTATTATACATATAATATTATTATACCAAAAAATAACGGTTGTCAAGTGCAATAATTTATAAGTGATGTATTTTACAATTACTTTACACTATATGTAAATTTCAAACGTAAAAGCAGTGTTTGAAATTATAAAAATACTCTGACAGTTTTTATTACACCTAATTATTTATGCGGCAGGTTTATAATATTGTGACATCTTGGGCATTTCACGGTAGATTGCTTAAAATTTGGTGGGATTTTTAATTTCAGGCCGCAGACGCAGGTCAGAAATATAAAACCGTTTACTCTTCTCATAATGTCACCAATATCATGTATCTGTTTTTCTATTCGTTTCTTTTTTACCTCTTTTTCCCGCGCTTCTCTGATTTCGACTTGTTCTTTTGTTAAGGCCGAAGGCGGGATGATGGACTTTCTTTTTGTTATTTCCGAATAGGCTCTTGAATAATCATTGAATGATGCGCCGTGCGTCAAGCTTCGTAGAATTTTTATTCTCTCGGAAATAGGGGGGTGTGTGCTTGTAAGGTCGGCCAGTTTTCTCGCCTTTGCTTTTTTTAAGGGATTGACAATGTACATTGGTGCTGTAACTTTATTTGCGCTTGAAAGCTGGGCCGACGTGTCACCTGCAATTTTTTCGAGCGCGCTTGCCAGGCCTTCCGGGTATCTTGTCAGCCGGGCCGCACCTGCATCGGCGAGGTATTCTCGTTTTCTTGAAAGCGCGAAATATAAAAGATACGCCATAATCGGTGCCAGAATTGCAGCGACGATTGCAACAATTAATAATACAAGCTGCGCTTGACCGCCGCCTTTACCGCCTGAAGAGTATCTTCTTCTCGAGCCCATAGAGCTGTAGAACATCCCTCTCAGGAAAACCTGTGAGAGCAGCACGATTGAGCCGAGCATAATTCCTGCCAGTGTGACGAAAAGTATGTCGCGGTGCACGATGTGGCTTATTTCGTGGGCCATTACACCCTGAAGCTCGTCGCGGTTTAGTTTCCCCAGCAGACCTGCTGTTATCGCGACGGAAGCATTTTCAGGATTTCTGCCTGTGGCGAAGGCGTTAGGGGCAGGGTCGTTGATGATGTAAATCTTTGGCATTTTCGGAAGACCTGCTGCGATTTTCATCTCTTCAACAACGTTAAAAAGCTGGGGATGAACATCGTGAGTTACCGGAACAGCTTTGCTTGAGGCCAGTAGGATGCTGTCGCCGCTCGAAAAGCTGATTATCGTAATAATCAGCCATATTGTAGATGCTATAATAACACCTAAAAAGCCTGCTTGGAAAACAGAACCGATGACAAAGCCGAGCAGCAGCAGGACGGCAGCCATCATTACTATTAATATGACGGAGTTTCTTTTATTGACTCTAATCAGTTCCCACATATACGATTGTGAGCTTTCAGATGCTGGTTTTTATTTTTTCTGATGGAAAATTTATGCACACAAATTCTTCTATACACAAGAGAGTATAGATTGATGTAAAATTATAACATTAAATTTGCTGCTATTATTTCTCAGGTAAAGCTTACTTTCGGCACTTCTCTTTCCGCAGGGGCTTCGATTTCAAAGAAGTCGCGTTTAGTAAAACTGAACATAGACGCGATTATATTCGAGGGGAACATCTGAGTTTTGTTGTTGAAGAAAAGAACCTGGTCATTGTAACTCTGCCTTGCAAAAGAGATTTTGTTTTCAGTGCTTGTAAGCTCTTCCTGAAGAGCAAGAAAGTTCTGATTGGCTTTGAGGTCAGGGTAGTTTTCGACGACCAGCAGGAATTTGCTGAGCGCCTCGCCGAGAGCTCCCTCGGCCTTTGATGCTTCAGCCACGTTCTTTGCACCCATAGCCTGGCTTCTTGCTTTTGTTATCTCCTCGAAGGTTTCTCTTTCATGTTTCATATATCCTTTTGCGGTTTCGACGAGATTGGGAATGAGGTCGTGCCTTCTTTTGAGCTGGACATCTATCTGCGACCAGGA
>CAYNDE010000108.1:2519-5869 GCA_964395535.1 uncultured Pirellulales bacterium | reverse complement strand
TATGCGCCCCTCTTGTCCGCGGCAAAAAAGGCGAACACAAAGAAATCCTCGCAAATATTCAGCGTGAAGGCTTTGTACGTGTGCGTGTTGACGGAAAAATCTATGATGTCAAAAACGTCCCAATGCTGAGCAAAAATAAAAAACACGACATTGCTGCTGTCGTTGACAGACTTATTATAAAGAGTGACAAACAAAGCCAAAGCGTCAGGCTTGCGGATTCAGTCGAAACGACCCTGAAACTGGCTGACGGCATTTTGCTGGCGCTTATACAAGAACCTGATGAGAAAAAGAACCAAACGGAAAACAATACCGAGGCAATTTGGCAGGAAATTATCTACAGTGAAAAGTTTGCCTGTCCGAAGCATCCGCAGGCCTGTCTTGAAGAGATGTCGCCGCGGCTGTTCAGCTTCAATAGTCCTTATGGTGCGTGCAAAAGCTGTGACGGCCTGGGGACAATACTCGAATTTGATGTCGATTTGATTGTGCCGGACAAAACCGTCTCACTCGAAAACGGCGCAATCTCCGCCTGGAGAAAAGGCGGTAAAAGAATGAATATTTTTTACAACCGGCTGGTAAAGAGATTCTGCAAATACGTTGGTATCAGTAAAGCCGCACCCTTCGAACGAATCGGCCAGGATATAAGACGAATCCTGATGTACGGAACAACGGCTGCCGACAGAAGAAAATACGGCTTTTCATTCGAAGGTGTTATACCAAATCTTACGCGACGATGGAAAACAACCACAAGTGAGTTCGTCAAGGCAAGGCTGCACAGCTATCTTTCGGAACAGAGCTGCCGAAGCTGTGGTGGAGCGAGACTGAGGCCTGAAGCTGTCGCGGTAACAGTGGGCGATAAAAATATCCATCAATTAACTGCAATGAGCATCGAGCAGGCACAGGCCTTTTTTAACAAGCTGCGGCTCGATAGTGAAAAAACCATAATCGCGACACAAATATTAAAAGAGATAAAAGCCAGGTTGAAATTTATGGTCGATGTCGGCCTGGGATATTTAACGCTTGACAGAAGAAGCAGCACGCTCGCCGGCGGCGAAGCACAGAGAATCCGATTAGCCACACAGGTCGGCAGCGGCCTGGTCGGGGTCTGCTATGTCCTCGATGAACCTACTATCGGGCTGCATAAGCGAGACAATGACAGACTGCTCGGTATTCTGCGACGGCTGACAAGAATCGGAAATACCGTCATTGTCGTTGAACACGATGAGGACATCATAAAAAGCGCCGACCATATCATCGACATCGGCCCGGCTGCAGGCGCGCACGGCGGAGAAATAGTCGTTCAGGGAAACTACAAAACAATTACCTCCTGCAGGAAATCACTGACCGGCCGATACCTGAGCGGAAAACAAAAAATCGAGCTGCCTTCTCAGAGACGAAAGCCCGATATGAAAAGATACATAGAAGTAAAAGCCGCTGCAGAAAACAATCTTAAAAGTATCGACGTTAAATTCCCCATTGGGGTATTTATCTGTGTTACCGGAGTCTCGGGCTCGGGAAAAAGTACCCTGGTCAATCAGGTTCTGCTGAGAGCTCTGAAACGCCGGCTGTACGAATCACGCGAGAAACCCGGCAGGCACAAAACAATCATCGGAGCCTCGAATATCGACAAGGTAATTGAAATCGACCAGTCGCCCATCGGCAAGACCCCCCGGAGCAACCCGGCGACCTATACCGGCGTATTTGACCTGATTAGAAAATTGTTTTCGATGACAAGAGAAGCTAAAATCCGCGGTTACAAGGCAGGCAGGTTCAGCTTTAACGTCAAAGGCGGCCGCTGCGAGCACTGCAGGGGACAGGGAACCATAAAAATCGAAATGCACTTTTTGCCCGACGTTTATGTCACCTGCCAGCAGTGTAAAGGGAAAAGATATAATCTCGAGACAATGCAGGTCACCTACAAGGGCAAAAATATCGCAGACATACTCGATATGAGAATAGACGAAGCACTAAAATTCTTCCAGAACTTCCCGACAATCGTGCGGCTGTTAAGAACACTAAACGACGTCGGGCTTGGATATATGCAGCTCGGTCAGCCTTCTACAACCCTTTCCGGCGGAGAGGCACAAAGAGTGAAACTCGCCTCCGAACTGGGAAAAGCCGCAACAGGACATACCCTTTACATACTCGACGAGCCAACGACCGGTTTGCACTTCGCCGACATCGACAACCTTTTAGGCGTGCTTCAGCGGCTGACCGATATGGGCAACACAGTCATCGTAATCGAACATAACCTTGACGTTATCAAAATAGCAGACTATATAATAGACCTCGGCCCCGAAGGGGGCGACGCCGGCGGACAAGTTGTTATCACAGGAGCACCAGAGGAAATTATAAAAAATAAAAAAAGCTATACCGCCAAATATCTGAAGACAAAGTTGAACGGCTCATAAGCACCGGGTACAAATTTATGATTGCCTCTGCATTGAAATGGAAAGGTGGCAGTAATGGTTTTCTGGAGATTATCGACCAGAGGAAACTGCCCGGCCGATTGATAAAAATAAAATGCACGAGCGTCGATAGTGTCTATAAAGCGATAAAAAACCTCGCTGTCCGCGGAGCACCAGCCATAGGAGTCGCCGCCGCTTACGCAGCCGTACTGTCACTGAAAAAAGCAGGTAAAAATACCAAACTTCAAAAAGCATTCTCACAGCTAAGCAAACACTGCAAATACCTTGCTTCAGCACGACCAACCGCAGTGAACCTGTTCTGGGCGCTGGACAGGATTAAACAAAAGGCCAGGCAATTTATAACTAAAAACCCAAAAGCAAACATTCAGCAGCTTAAAAAAGTTGTCTTCAAAGAAGCCAACAACATATATCAGGAAGATGTCGAGATGTGCCGGCGTATCGGAAGAAACGGTGAAAAATTTATAAAAAACGGAGATGGTATCCTGACGCACTGCAACGCCGGCGCCCTCGCGACTGCGGGAGAAGGTACAGCACTGTCTATTTTGTACCAGGCACACAGAAAAGGCAAAAGATTCACCGTTTATGTCGATGAGACCAGGCCTTTATTGCAGGGCGCTCGATTAACTGCGTGGGAATTAAAACAAGCCGGCATAAAAACAATAGTGATATGCGATAATACAGCAGGCTGGCTGATGAAACAGGGTAAAATCAACGCAGTTATAACCGGCGCAGACAGAATCGCGGCAAACGGCGACACCGCAAACAAGATTGGAACCTACAGCCTCAGCATCCTCGCCAGAGAACACAATATTGCCTTCTACATCGCCGCACCGACAAGTACCTTCGATTTGACCATTAAAAGCGGTGCTGAAATACCCATCGAACAAAGAGATGCCGAGGAAATAAGAAGGCTTGGCGGAAAAA
>CAYNDE010000108.1:0-2419 GCA_964395535.1 uncultured Pirellulales bacterium | reverse complement strand
CAACACTTACAAGCTCTATGTCGCCGCCATGACTTTGCAGGTTAGGCCTGACCGCATCTATGACGGCCCTGACTTTCTCTTCGAAATTCTGCTCGCTGTCCGTTTGTCCGCAACCACAATGCTCGCACATAACTAATCTGCCTTTCCGTACTTATACTAAGTTTGACAACAATGCTTACAGCCAACGGCCGTTAAGTCGTAATCATTATACAAAACAATTCGACTTTTAGCCAGCTTTTTTGCGGAAATTAAAAAACCGTAACACATAAAGCCAAAAAAATAAAATTTTAGGTTGCGGAATATAAAATCAGATGATATATTGTTTTGCTCGAAGCTGTTAGAACCGGCACAAAAGGAGCTTAAATGGGACCTGTATTAAATGGGTTGCTAAAACTACAAAGTGTTGAAAATCAACTGCGAGCTGCAAAAGCAAAACTCACGAGATGCAGAAGAAAAATCGTCATTCAGGAAAATCAAATCAGAAGCTTCCAGAATGCCTTCGAAGCCAAGAAGGAAGAAATCCAGTTAACCAAAGTCCAGTGCGACCGGCTCGAACTGGAGCTTAGAAGCAGAGACGAAGAAGTCAGCAAATTAAGAGCCTCCCTGAATACAGCTAAAACAAACAAAGAATATGCCGCGGTGCTCACACAGTTAAACACTACAAAAGCAGACAACTCCAAGCTGGAAAGCCAGGTGCTTGAATTGATGAAAGATATCGAAGCCGACGAAGCCGAATGCGAAAAAATCAAAGAGCAGATAGACGAGCAAAAAATAGTTCTCGAGCAAAACCGCAAAGAATCAGAAGTTCTTGCTGACAAGTACGAAGCTGAAATCGAGCAGATTCAGGGAAAGTGGAACCAGCAGGCGGATGCGATACCACCCGAACAGCTTCAGATTTTCAAGCGCGTCGCAGAGACATACGACGGCGAAGCACTGGCTACAGTCCAAAGCCAGCAGGGAAAAACCACCGGCTATACCTGCGGAGGCTGCTTTATGGGCATCACAGCGGAATCTGTAAATCTGCTAATGAGCAAAGATGACATCATCCGCTGTCCAAACTGTACCCGTATCCTTGTTCTTGACAGCCTGCAGGAAAACTAAAAACTTAATTACAAAGTCGAATGATATTAAAAAAGCTGATGCTTACTGCTTATTAACTGCCGACCAGGTTATAAACAATACGAAACCGTCAGAGGAAGAAAAACCGTGCCGGAAAAAATAACAATTTACACTGACGGCGGCAGCAGGGCAAACCCCGGGCCGGCCGCTGCCGCCTTTGTTCTGCTGGATGAAAATGACAACCAGCTCCAGGCTAAAGCTTTTTTTCTCGGCAGTCAGACCAATAACGTAGCAGAATACACCGCAGTAGTAAAAGCGCTGGAGGCTGCAAAGCAGGAAGGCGCAAAAGAAGTAACCGTTTTCAGTGATAGTGAACTGCTCATAAAACAGATCAATGGCTTATACAAGGTAAAAAACCCGAATCTGAAACAACTCTTTCAGCAAACTATCAGCCTATTGGACGACTTTGAGGCCTTCAATTTCAAACACATACCAAGGTCAAAAAACCAACAGGCTGACAAGCTTGTCAATCAGGCCTTAAATCTTGAGAGGGACATCGACAGCACGACAGACGAGCAGACAAAAATTACCGACCAAAGCTCGAAGCGCAAAAAACCGATTCGGCTCGGGGTGCTCATAAGCGGCGGCGGCAGAACGCTGATTAATATCCACGAACAAATCCAAAAAGGAAAACTGAACGCAGAAATACCTCTTGTAATAAGCTCACGTTCAACCGTTGCCGGCGTAGAAAGAGCAAAGGCTGCAGGATTAAATGTCAAAATCATACGCACAAAAGACCACCCTGACATCGATGAATTCAGCAAAGAAATTGTAAAGCAACTTCGCAGCTTTGACATTGAACTTGTTATTCAGGGCGGCTGGCTTTGCCTGTGGAAGATACCGCCGGAGTACAACAATCGGGTTATGAATATACACCCGGCCCTGCTGCCGAGTTTCGGAGGAAAGGGTATGTACGGCCATCACGTCCACGAAGCGGTGCTTAAAACCGGCTGTAAAGTCAGCGGCTGCACAGTGCACTTCTGTACGAACGAATACGATAAAGGCCCGATAATCGTACAGCGCTGCTGCCCTGTCGAAGTCGAGGACGACGCGGATACACTCGCTGCGAGAGTATTTGAACAGGAATGCATTGCCTATCCACAAGCCATAAAATTATTTGCAGAAAACAAATTGCTCGTTGTGAACAAAAGAGTAAAAATAATCGAATAGAACCTACAAAACGGCAGGTTTTTATGAATAAAAGGCAAAAGATAATTGTTGCAAAATTTGCCGTTGTGGTAGTGGTTACCACTATTGCGGCACTGGCAATGATTAATATAAAGGATTTAATTAACAGGTC
>CAYNDE010000107.1:0-5948 GCA_964395535.1 uncultured Pirellulales bacterium | reverse complement strand
GAGCAACGGACTGAAAATCCGTGTGTCGGCGGTTCAATTCCGCCCCTGCCCATTACATTCTAATTTTAACTTTTTTAATTATAGACACTTACGCAAAATAAACAATCCCCTTAATTGTAGACCAACGGATTTTGCGTCACTTTTGCGTCAGTCACTTTTTTGTTTAGAATAAAATTTGTAACTTCTATAATGATATAATATTGAATGAAATTTGAACCAGCGGTCCGTTGGTCTTATTGCGATAATTTTTTTACACACAAATAACTAATCCGTGTGTCGGCGGTTCAGGATGATGTTTATTATGACAGGCGTGAGAAGATACTTGAAAAACGTTCTGAATTGAAAAAGAAAAAATACTTGAAAGAAAAAAATGCAATGGTAAAATCATGGAAATGTGGCAGAGATCATTTCCTGATTTAGAGACTTGATTATCTCATTTATACTGAACACATACAGGTATATTATAATAACGATTCGAAATTGAAGATTGACACCCAGGAATTGAACAATGAAAAAACCGGGCGAATTTATTATGAAGCGATATCCTATCTCTGAATCTGTACTTAGGGCCGCTCCCAATGGACATGCAACGATTAAATTTGTCGCGACACGGGCGCTGGCCGGCGGGATCTGCGATAGCGTTTATGCGTAAGAAAAATGATAATAAATGAGGAGTGTTCTAATGAATGTTTTATGTGATGGGTTTTCCCGCAAGGGAATGTTTACGATTTTACTGTTGGTTTTCACCCCAATACTTCAAGCAGCTCCGACTGGTTTGGATAAAAACGGGCATCTGGATGCCATAGGCAATGTCGAAAAAAGTGGATTCTCTTGGGTCCGTCTTGAAAACGGAGCTCAGCTTCATATTAACGGGATCGTGAAAAACGTCCTGTTCTATGGACCGACCACGATACGTGTTAACGAAAATCGGGGGAAAAGTTATTGGAAACATCCCAGTATCGTTGTTCTGACCAAGCCGATGGTGATTCCGTTTAAGGTGCAGGAGGCTGCAGACAACATCACTATCGTATCAGATAAGCTTCAGGTTAGGGCCAATAAAGAGACCGGGGCGCTAATATTTATGGATGCCGCCGGCAAGGTGCTGACGCAGGAGCGAGCTGAAAACCATGCCGATATCAAACAGGTTGAAATTTCCGGCGCACCGACCTACGAGGTGTCGAACACCTTTACCCTGAAACCGGATGAAGGTTGGTACGGCTTTGGATACGTCGATTCTGCCCCGGCAAAGATAAACCGTCGCGGGCAGGAATTGTTGCTGATCCAGACCAATCTCGGGATCGTGATTCCTATGATCCTTTCCTCCGAGCGTTACGGTGTTATGTGGGATACCTATTCCATTATGCGGTTCAAGGACGATAGAACCGGCGCTACGCTTTGGGCAGAGAGCGCTCCGGGCGGTGTCGATTATTACTTCTTCGCAGGCGATAAAATGGACGATGTAATCTCCGCATACCGTAAGCTGACCGGTGCAGCACCGATGTATCCCAAACAGGCGCTTGGGTTGTTTATGAGCAAGGAACGCTATCAGACACAGGCACGTATTGTTGAGGTTGCCCAAACTTTCCGCAAGGAACAGTTTCCCCTGGATTATATCGTGCAGGACTGGCAGTACTGGGGTTCCGACAGGGATGGTACATGGAGCGGTATGATATGGAACAAAGAGCGGTATCCAGATCCTGAAGGTATGGCCAAGGCGATTCACGACCTGAATATGAAGCTTATGATCTCTATTTGGCCATCCGTGGGAAACGACACACCCCTGGCTCAAGAGCTTGATAAATACGACCTGCGTTTTGAGCCCTTGCATTGGATCTCAAGGAAGGCTCGTATCTATGATGCGTTCAGCGAAAAGGGACGGCAAATTTACTTTAAGCATATTAAAGAGGGTTTATTTGATAAGGGTGTGGATGCACTCTGGATGGATGGAACTGAAGTGGAGGTAGGTTCGGCCTGCTGGAACGCCAACCAGGTTGCACGCGACATAAAAAGACTTGGGAACAACGCCATGGGCGATTTCTCACGCTATCTGAATCCATATACCCTGATGACTACCAAGGGTACTTACGAAGGACAACGAGCCATCAACAATAAGCGTGTGTTTATTCTGACACGTTCGGCCTGGGCAGGGGCGCAGCGCTATGCGGCCGCTTCATGGTCGGGTGATTCGTCGGCAAGCTGGGATATTTTAAAATCCCAGATGGCTAGTGGACTCGATGTAACCATGTCAGGTAATCCCTGGTGGACACAGGATATCGGAGGTTTCTTTGTCAACAACTACCGCGGAGGTGAACAGAATGCTGCCTATCGCGAACTTTTTGCCCGCTGGTTTCAGTTTGGAGCTTTTAATCCGATCTTCCGCATTCATGGAACCAACATCGAGCGTGAGCCTTATATCTTCAAGGAAATGGATCCGAATATGTACCAGGCACTGCTTGATGTCACGAATCTGCGTTACCGCCTGATGCCTTATATCTACAGCCAAAGCTGGAAGGTTACAAGCGAAGGTTATACACTTATGCGCGCTTTTCCGTTTGATTTTTCGGATGACGTCAAGGCACGTGATATAAGCGATGCTTTCATGTTCGGCCCTGCCTTTTTGGTACATCCGGTAACCCGTGCCATGTATAGTGGTGAAGCCCCTCCTGCCAAGACGATTCCGACAGAATTTCTTAAAACCCCTGACGGTAATGCCGGGCTTGAGGTGCAGTATTTTGCCGGCACGAATTTTAATACTCCAAAGGAAAAGGGTATTGACAAGGTTGTGGATCACGACTGGCCCGGGCCTCCTCTGGCTGATCCTCCGGGAGGACTTGACGGTTTTAATAATTTCTCTGCTCGTTGGGAAGGTAAGCTCATTGCTCCTGAGGATGGCGAATATGAAATCGGTGTCGAAGGTGACGACGGGTTCAGGCTCTTTCTCGATGGCAGAAGAATCGTGCAGGATTGGAGAGATAACGCCAAACGCTACCGTAGTGCAAAGGTCACACTCAGCAAAGGCCAGAATGTTGCAGTAAAACTTGAGTTCTACCAGGCTGCCGGTGAACGCGTTATCCGTCTTGCCTGGCGAACTCCGCGTGAGATTGCCGAATTGAAAAGCAAAGACAGAGTCGTGGATAATCTGGTGGAAACCTATCTGCCGAGCGGTGCGGAATGGTATGATTTCTGGGACAATAAGAAATATAAAGGCGGTCAAACAGCAAAGAAAAATTGTCCGCTTAATATTTTGCCGCTATATATACGTGCCGGATCGATTGTACCGATGGGGCCGGTGATGCAGTATGCGACCGAAAAACCGGATGCCCCGTACGAAATCCGCATCTATCCGGGCGCTGACGGCAAATTTACAATCTATGAAGATGATAACGAAACCTACAACTATGAGAAGGGTGAATACGCTACATACGATCTCATCTGGAATGATTCGGCCAGAACCTTGACTATCGGACCTCGCAAGGGGACGTTCCCTGGGATGATTGCCGAACGAAAGCTGAATATCGTAATTGCAGCCCCGGACAAAAATGCCGGGTTAGAGACGGTTACAATACCCGCCAAGATAGTGTATTATACGGGCAAAACTGTTACGATGCAATTTTAAAGAAACGGCATCCGTCAATTATTGTACGGAGGTTAATCAAATAAAGTTTTTTTAGGAATGATTCAATGAATAAATGGATTGGAATTCTTGCAAGTCTCTCGATAGCCGCTGTATGCCACGCGGCTGATCCGATTATTCAGACGAGCTTTACCGCCGACCCGGCCCCCTTAGTGCACGACGGCGTCGTCTATCTCTACACCAGCCATGACGATGATAACGCTCCCCCCGGCCAGAGCAGATTCCTCATGCGCGATTGGAAATGCTATACGTCCTCGGACATGGTGAACTGGACGGACCATGGAACGGTCGCCTCCCTTAAGACGTTTCCGTGGGCGGTGCAGGAAAACGATGCCTGGGCGCCTCATATCATCGAACGTAACGGCAAGTTCTACTTTTACGCTCCCATGAGCGTTCCGGGATGGCCCAAGAACGTTATCGCCGTCGCTGTTGCAGACAACCCGCTGGGTCCTTTCAAGGACGCCCTCGGCCGTCCGCTCATCGACAAGAATAACGGCTACATCGACCCGGGTGTGTTCATCGACTACGACGGCCAGGCCTGGCTATACTTTGGCAATCCGAATATTTGGTATGTGAAACTCAACGAGGATATGATTTCCTACTCCGGCGAAATCGTGCAGGAGCCCACTAAGCCGCGAAACTATCAGGAAGGCCCCTGGCCGTACAAACGCAATGGCCACTACTATATGGTTTATGCCTCCAGATGCTGCCCCGAAGGCATCGGTTATGCTATGAGCGATAGTCCCACCGGCCCCTGGGTTTATAAGGGCTATATTATACCGCCGGACAGGCGAGCAACAGGAAATCATCCGGGGGTCATTGATTATAAGGGTGGCTCCTACGTTTTCGGTTTCAATTACAAGTTGAATTTCGCCCTGACGGACCAACACCACGAACGGCGTTCGGTTTGCGTGGCGAAAATGGAATTCAATCCGGACGGCACGATTCAGGAACTTCCCTGGTGGGAAGAAGCCGAGAGTGTTCCACAGATAGTCACATTAAATCCGTATGTACGAACCGAAGCGGAAACCATCTGCTGGAGTGAAGGAATGAAATCAGAGCCCTGCAGCGAAGGCGGGATGAATGTCTATCCGACCCGGGACGGAGCCTATATAAAGGTCAAGGGTGTGGATTTTGGTGATGAGGGGGCTTGTGCTTTCACTGCCTCAATCGCCTTCGACGCTCAAACCGGGGCTTCGAAAGGTGGAGCTATCGAGCTGCATCTCGACAGCATGGACGGGCCGCTTGTCGGTACGCTTCCGGTCTCCTATACCGCAGGTCAATGGAAAACCGAAACCACCGTGATCAACAGCGCATCGGGCGTGCACGACCTTTTTCTCGTCTTCAAAGGCGAGGCGTCCGGCAATCATTTCAAGTTCGACTATTGGCAGTTTACAAAAAAAAACACCAAACCGCAGTTGTTCGCTGTTGATGCCGCGGTCGATAGCTACAAGATCGACTCCATCCCCGGTAAGGCAAACCGGGTTCAACTCAAGGTTTCTGCGATATATTCCGATGGTACGAGCAGGGATGTCACTGCCCGTGCCCGGATTACGGTACAGAATCCCAATGTCGCGTCCGTGAGCAACGGCATAATCTCCGGCGTGACTGCCGGCAAGACGTCTATAGACGCAGTTTTTGAAGGTAAGTCAGATACCATTCCAATCATCGTGAAGGATTTGAAGAGCGAATTCGTTCCTCAGGAGGTGATTGTCAGTGTGACAAACACCAAGCTCATCGCAGGGAACACGCAGGCCATTACCGCAACAGCGGAATTCCTCGACGGCCACACTGAAAATATCACGGACACAGCCGTTTACGCCGTGGAAAATCCGGAGGTTGTTTCCGTAAAGGACGGTCTGATTACCGCTCTGGAAAAAGGCAGTACCACTATCCGTGTTGCTTTCAATAACGAGTTTGGTGACCCGGTCACGGCCTCGATCAACATCGAGGTTTCTTACCGCGACCCCTTTGTTCAAAACAGCGCCGCGGAGTTTAATGAAGCCAGGGGGATCCAAACTGAAGATAGTGCTGAAGAAGGTAAAAACATCGGCTACATAGAAAACGGCGACTGGGTGCGCTTCAACGCGCTCGATTTCGGTGTCGGAGCCGATACTGTGGAATTAAGCGTTTCTTCCGCGACCGACGGCGGGACAATAGAAATTCGCCTGGACAGCGTGAACGGACCGCTCGCAGGTACCTGTGAGGTGGGTAATACTGGCGACTGGCAATCCTGGGTCACCAAAACCTGCGAACTGAATGGAGTGAAGGGTCGGCACGATGTCTTCTTCAGATTCGTGGGCGGTTCCGGCTA
>CAYNDE010000106.1:0-5966 GCA_964395535.1 uncultured Pirellulales bacterium | reverse complement strand
GCGGCTCCTGGATACGCCGCTGGAGCGTATGACCCTTAAAGGCTTCGATTACGCCCGGCCGGCGCCGGACAGAGAACCGCGCCTTTCGCAGCAGGTACGGCAGCATTTCGGCCGAAGAAAAAGGCCCGGCAAAGAGGCCGTTGCCCGATAAGACCCCGGCTGGCCCGGTGCCTTATCGTTCCACAAAAGAATAAAGCCCCCCGGATAGGGGGCTTTTCTTTATGTTGACGATTTTCCCGGCCGTGGCACTATCCGTGCGGCCCCCGGGATTGAATCCGGAGGCCCGAATCATTTCTGGTGGAGACGGGGAAGAGTCGAACTCCATCTGAAATAACACCCTGTTTCGCTAACTCACCTTAAAATGTTTCGGGCTACGGACCAAAGTAGAGCTTTGATGGATTTAAGCTGAAATCGAACGAGCCGGAGCTATTTCCAGGAGCATCCCAACTGCTACGGGGGAGGTCCGGGTCGTTGTACTTATTAACCACGGACTTAGAGACATATACCAGGCCATTATCCGCCATACCGCTGATAGTCCTCTGCCCCCCGTTCATTGCTGTCAGGGGCTCCGTCTCCAGATTATAAATTCCCTCCCAATTTACAGTATGCCTGTAAGACGGATTGTCCATTGGCCCGATTGCCTGTTTGATAAATGTCATTTTTGCCCTTTTTATCTTTAATATCTTAAAGGGCCCGTGGCACTTTACAGCAAAAATATCCTCCAGCGCCTTAGCCTGTTTATCGTCTGCCCTGTCATCTATATACAGTATTGCATTCCAGGGGTCTTTCGAAGCGGTGCCCCCCTCGGCCGTATTCATGCCATAGCCTACCAGCAAGCCGCTCAAATTAATATCACCATAGTAACCTTCTCTGATGTTGAAGGTGAAAGCCCCCTCGCCATGGTCTTTGCCCCCATGAAGCTGCGTTTGGACAGGTGAACCCCACCAGTACGGGCATACAGGGGGCGAATTACAGGCATCACATGCTTCTCCACGTACCATCCATTCCATTTTTTCTGCTGTCATCTTCTCCCCTTTCTGAATTAGTTCTTTAGTGACTATATAGTATATCGAGTGGTTTTACCAGCTTTCATGTTAGGGCCATTGTCATAATAGCTTTATGTACTAGCAATAGTGCAATTCTATGCAAGACAGAACTCAGCTATGTATTTATGGGGCAGGTTACTGTCCATATGGATACGAAGAATAATCTGAGCATCGCTATAAAGCCGAAGCCGCCATTTAGACCTGTCTTCCAGGTGGCGGCTTCGCGTGAAGGCTCTGATATCCGTATCTTAAACGAGCCTCTCAATGGCTCGTCTGTGTTTCTGGTGGAGACGGGGGAGGGGCGGTCTCCATCGTACCCACCATTTCAAAGGCTGATTAGAGAGCGGCGGGCGCTAAAGGTGATCTTCTCTGCCGAGAGCAGATGGTCATAAGCAAGCCTCCGCTCTACACTTATCTCCGTATTCACATACCTTGCCGACGGCATCTCATGTTAGCCCCCCTTCTTGGAATATTTTTGTAAGGTTTTACAGGCATTATGTGATTTTAATGTGACTAAACTCCCTTATAGTAAATATAGAAAAACCATTAGAACCACTAGATATCTAAAAATCAAGAAATTCCAAAAACACGCAACAGGTGATTAAAATGCAGAGAAAAGAACAACACTGGTTTCCCAGATATGTTACAACCAGTTTTATTGCCGAACACTGCGGGGTTAGCACAGTAACGGTACTTAGCTGGATTGATGAAAAACGTTTATCAGCTTTCAGGCTTCCCAAAGGTCATTATCGAATATATCGGGATGATTTTCTTGCATTTTTAAACAAGTACAAAATACCAATATCCCGCACGGAAAAGTAGTGCCGTGAATTTACATTGCAAGGTTCCGGTAGTTTATGCGGAGAACAAAAGTAATATGGTAGTCAAGATTTGCAGTGAACAACTGCTTAGAAAGCAAATAAAGGAACTTGGCAAGGACACGGATTTTCTATCCACTCTGCTGGAGAATCTAATGGGACACGCCGTTGTTGCCGCCGACCTCGATGGTAATATTATTGCCTATAACGAGGGAGCCCGCAAAATCTACGGCTATACCCCCGAAGAAATTATAGGCAAACATAATATAGAAATATTCTTCCCCGGTGAATCGGTTACAGGCGGAAAACTGCGGCGTATCATTCATAATCTCAGAAAGACGGGGAAGGTCTCTTGCGAAGAAGATAAGCTCAGGAAGAATGGTAAACGCTTTCCTGCGCGGATTCTATTTGTCCTGACCAGGGATAAAACCGGCAAGACGGATGGCTTTATCGAGGTAGTGGAAGACCTGACCGAGCGGAAGCGTATCGAGAAGCGATTGTGGGATAGTATGTCAAATTTCCACAAGGTGGTAGACGATGCTTCAGATGGCATTATCGTCATTAACCGCCAAGGAATAGTGCAGTATGTGAACCCGGCAGCAGAATTACTCTTCGGTAGAAAAAGTGATGCCATTAAGGGGAAGCAATTCGGATTTCCAATTACATCAGGTGCTACAACGGAGGTTGAAATTATCCGCAAACCAGGTGACATAGTTGTCGCCGAAATGCGTATTGTAGAAACGGTGTGGAACGATGAATTCGCCCACCTCACATCGCTACATGACATTACCGAGCGTAAGGCCGTCGAGGAGAAGATACGCCAGATTGACAAGACGAAAACCGAATTCCTCTCCAACGTCTCCCACGAACTGCGCACCCCGCTGCATTCAATCGGCGGTTTTATCAAACTGCTTCTCCGCAGCCAGGTGCCGGACAAGGAGACCCGGCAGGAATTCCTGGAGATTATTGATCAGGAAAGCCAGTACCTCGGCAACATAATTAACAGCCTGCTGGATATGTCGCAGCTGGAATCAGGAAGGTTCGAGATCAGTAAGCGGCCTACACCGGTCAGGGACACCATTGCCGACGCTGTCAGTATATTCAAGAGCCTGGTTCGCCACAAGGAAATCACCCTCAAGGAAGAAATTCCGGAGGACCTGCCCGAGATAGAGGCCGACAGCGGCAGGCTAAGGCAGGTAATCATCAACCTGGTCGGCAACGCCATCAAGTTCAGCGACCCCGGCGGCGAGGTCACCGTTAGGGCGGAAGAACGCCGGGGCCAGGAGCTGCTCATCCAGGTCAGCGACCGGGGCACCGGCATCCCGGCGGAGTCCATTCCGCACCTTTTTAAAAGGTTCTACCGGGCTGAAGCAAAGATGGTCCGGGGCGGCGCCGGGTTGGGACTTTATATATCCAAGCAGATTATCGAGGCCCACGGTGGGCATATCTGGGCAGAGAGCCGGGCCGGCAAAGGCAGCATTTTCAGCTTTACCCTGCCGCTGGACGGCAAAGGAGGAGAGACTAATGGACAAGAAGATTCTAATTATCGAAGACGACCCGATAGCCTCAAGGCTTGTTGACTACTCCCTGCGGCGTGAGGGCTACCAGGTAATCACGGCCTCAAACGGGGTGACGGGGATGCGCCGGGTGACGGAGGAAAAACCCGACCTCATCATCCTGGACGTCATGCTGCCGGGCATGGACGGCTTTGAAATCTGCCACCGCCTGCGGTCGAACCCGTCGACCACCGTGCTGCCCATCCTGATGTGCTCGGCCAAGGCCCACGAGATAGATAGAAATACCGGGGTAAAGGTTGGGGCTGACGACTACCTGGCCAAGCCCGCCGACCCTTCGGAAATCTTGAGCCGGGTAGCCAGGCTGCTGGCAAGAAAAGGGCTCGCCACGCTCGCCTAGGAGAAGGAAAATTCGACACAATCAGAGGTACAAATAATGGGATATGGAATTATCAGAATTTTGCTAATCGAGGACAGCGTCTCCGTCGTTAACCATATACAGGAGATACTGACTAAAGCTAATAGTCATGATTTCGAGGCGGAATCAAGTTATGTCGACCGAATTTCGGTGGGGCTGGAGTACTTGGCCAAGAATGAGGTCGATGTTATCTTGCTGGACCTTATGCTACCGGATTCTCAGGGAACGGACTCACTAATGAAGATATGTGCCCAGGTGCCAGAAGTGCCCATAGTTGTGTTAACCGGATTGAGAGATGAAATACTGGCGATGGAAATAATTAAAAAGGGTGCGCAGGATTATCTGGTCAAAGGCCAGATAGACGGTGACTTGCTGAAACGTTCCATTCTCTATGCTATAGAACACAAGAGGGTGGAGGGAGAGCTGAAGAAATACCGTGAGCACCTCGAGGAACTGATAAAAGAGCGTACGGACGAACTAAACACGGTTAATAGGCAACTCAAAAAAGAAGTTAGCGGACGCAAGAATGCTGAGGAGTCACTTGAAAATTCGTTTAGTGAACTAGGGGAGGTTTACAAGCGGCTAGCGCAATCCCATTCCCAGCTCATACAGGCGGAAAAAATGGGTGCCGTAGGCACACTGGCGGCCGGCATTGCCCACGAGCTTAATAATCCACTGATGGCCATACTTAATTTTAGCAGTTACTGTTTGAAAAAAACCGATAAAAAAGACCGGAGATATTCATTCCTGAAGGATATCGAACTTGAAACCGGGCGCTGTATTGAAATCGTCAGTTATCTCCTGACTTTCTCGCACTCGGAGCAAGATGGTGAAGAAGCGTTTCAGAGTGAGGACCTGGCCAGGATTATTCAGCGTGTTGTCAGTATCCTGTCATACCGCATCGAGAAAGAAAAGGTTTCGTTGTCCACGCATATTCCTGAAGACAATCCGCAAATATGGGTAAAAGTAGGCAGCATACAGCAGGTAATCCTCAACCTGCTCACTAATGCCCTGGATGCCGTGGAGGAGAGCCAGAAAAAAGAAATTAAAATTGAAGCTCACCCGGACGGGGATTGTGTCAATCTTACCGTGGCTAACACTGGCCGGGGTATTGCTCCCGAAATAATGACCAAAATTTACGACCCCTTCTTCACCACCAAGCCGGTTGGAAAGGGAACGGGGTTAGGGCTTACCATAAGCCGCAATATCATTAACGCGCACGGTGGCGACATTACCTGCGAAAGCAAACCCGGCCTGGGCACGACCTTTAAGATTACGCTACCGATAAAAAACGGACAGGAGGAGACATTATGACGAAACGTATCTTGGTGATTGATGATGAACCCGGCATCAGGAAGTCGTTTACCGTAGCATTGGAGGATACCGGATACCTGGTGGAGACAGCCGAATCAGGAGAGATAGGCATTGAAAAGTTAAAGAAACAGAAATACGATTTAATCTACCTCGACCTCAATATGCCCTGCCTGAACGGCGTGGAAACACTGCGAGAGTTGCGGGCAATAGACAGGGATGTGCCTATTTACATTGTAACCGCTTTCCACGCAGCGTTTACGGACCAGCTGAAGAGGGCCGCCGAGGAAAAGATAGACTTCGAGCTTCTGAGAAAACCGCTCGGCAGTGACCAGATTGTTACTATCACCAGAGGGATTTTTAAATGGGACGACGCTAACTTAACGGGCGAATATCATGATACAACTTAAGATTTACGTGGTTGATAGCAGCAAGAGCTCAACGAAGGCTATTCAAGACCTGAAGGCTCTTTTGGAAGATAAGTTCGGCGGCCAGTACTCCCTCGAGATAATAGATATTCTTGCCAAACCGGAGCTGGCGGAGCGTGATGGGATTCTGGCGACACCGACAGTAATAAAAGTCGCACCCAAGCCGGAGAGAAGAATTGTCGGTAGTCTGGGTGACCGTGAAAAAGTCCTTGCCGGGCTGGGGTTAGTGTAGTTGGATGCTGTCTATATCGACACAAAGCACAACCTGATTGTCGCCGTAAAGCCGAAACCGCCATTTAGACCTGTCTTCCAGGTGGCGGCTGCGCGTGAAGGGTCTGATATCCGTATCTTAAACGAGCCTCTCAATGGCTCGTCTGTGTTTCTGGTGGAGACGGGGGAGAGTCGAACTCCCCGTCCAGAAGAAGCCATCC
>CAYNDE010000105.1:0-5980 GCA_964395535.1 uncultured Pirellulales bacterium | reverse complement strand
CGAAAATATTTGACCGGTTTTACAGGGTCTATCGTGAGGGAGAGCAGGTACAGGGTACAGGATTGGGACTGGCTATTGTTAAGGAAATTGTTCAGATGCATGGGGGCAGAATCGACGTGGAAAGCGAGGTTGGCAAAGGAACAACATTTACTGTTGTTTTGCCTTTTGTCGGTCAGATGCAGCCGCATATCCAGGCAGTTAGTTAAAATTCAAATAGCTTTTTCTTTCATTTTTTTTAATCCTGAAAAAGTTTTTTCAATTCTGCTCATAGAAGCTCAGTTTTTTCAAAAAAATTTCACTTGAGGTAATCATAAACTTAAAGCAACTTTAAGCTTGACTGTTTGAAGATGGTTCGCTATTGTTATTCTTCGTTTTTATAAGCAAGAGGAATTGTGTTATGAATTCTTTTCGGCGTGTATTTAAATATATATGGCCGCAGTGGCTAAGAGTGGTTACTGTTTTTCTGAGTGCTTTTATTGTCGCCTTATTATTATTATTCAGCTTTGCCTCTGTAGTGCCGTTGTTGAAGATAATGATAGGTGAGGAGGGGTTGCACGGCTGGATAGACAGGAATGTTTGCGACTGGAGATATGGGGTGGATTTTTATGTACCTGAGACAGTTGATTTTACTGATGGAAATGATCCTGATATTTCTTTTTATCTGCGCGTAAGAAAGGTGGATGAAAAAGGTTTGTTCAACAGGAGTCTGGCTTATGAGTCGGGCTTGCGCAGCGATGACAGAATTATCGGGGTGGGTAGCCAGCTTGTCAGGCAGGGAAACGATAGGGTCCTGAGAAGTAAACTGCTTCAGGAATTGGCTGAGGTCGAATCCGAAAGTGTTGTTCTTCAGCTTAACAGGAGTAATCAGGCGGGTTTTCTCGAGCCGCTGGAGCTTACTCTGGCGGTGCCGGAAAAGACTTTTGGAGTTAAATTTGTACAAAATCTGGGCCGTTTTGTCAAAAGAGGGCATAGTAAAGCCGAAAAGCTCAGGGCGGTGACATTTATAATTATCGCATTGATTATTATTACAATTATAAGATGTTTGATGACATACTATCAGAAATATACCGGCGAAAAAATCGTTCAGATTGCAAATGCGAATCTGCGCGAGGATATGATTGTGCACATTATGGATATGCCTATGGAGTTTTTCACTCGCTATGGTACCAGCGATACGATAAGCAGGATTGTGCGTGACGTCAACCAGACCGCTGAAGGAGCGAAACTGTTATTGGGCAAGGCTCTGCGTGAGCCGATGAATGCCTTGTGCCTGCTGGGTGGTGCCTTTTATTTAAGCTGGAAACTCACTTTACTTTTTGTTGCTTCTGCACCCGTTGCAATCGGTATAGGTGTTTTGCTGGGCAGAAAAATCAAAAAGGCAACCAAAAGATCGCTTATTATATCGGCGCAGATGCTTGGTAAGCTCGAAGATATTATAGGTGCCCTGAAGGTTGTCAAGGTTTATAACTATCAGGAAGCTGAAAAAAATGCTTATCACAGGGTAAATAAAAAATATCTTAAAAGGTCGTTGAGAGTTACAAAGGTTGATGTTTCTACTGCTCCTATTCTTGAAGTACTCGGTATGTTTGCCGGCTCAGCCGCTCTGTTGCTCGGAGTGAACTGGGTCGTTAATGCCAATATGCAGGCCAGCTCTTTCTTTTTACTTTTGATTATGCTCGGAGCGGCTGCCGAGTCCATAAGGAAAAGCAGTGATATCTGGAATAAGATTCAGATGTCCAACGCAGCGGCGGAGCGTGTCTTTGCCCTGCTCGATGAGTCTCTGGAGAAGGAAAGCCCCGATGCTGTGGAGCTCGCGCCGCTCAAAAGAGAAATTGAATTTAGAAATTTGGTCTTTACATATCCGGGTTCGCACAGGTCTGGGCCTGTCCTGAATAAGATTAATCTTAAGATCCAAGCCGGCCATAACATTGCCATTGTCGGGCCCAACGGCTCGGGAAAAACCACCCTTGCTAATCTTATACCGAGGTTTTATGACCCGGGCAGCGGACAGGTCCTTATCGATGGAACTGATATTAAAAGTGTAACATTGCGAAGTTTGCGGCAGCAGATAGGAATGGTGACACAGGAGGTGGTGACATTTAACGACACTATAGCTGCTAATATTGCTTATGGAAAGCCTGATGCAACAAGAGAGCAAATAATAGAAGCCGCAAAAGCAGCTTATGCACACGAATTCATCGCTCCTCTGCCGGATGCTTATGATACGGTAATAGGTGAGCATGGCTCAGGACTGAGCGGGGGACAATTGCAAAGAGTTGTTATCGCAAGGGCCATTTTGAAAAATCCCGCAATCCTGATTTTTGACGAGGCCACAAGTCAGGTTGATGCCGACAGCGAGGCTAAAATCCACAATGCGATTGAACAAATGATGCAGCACAGAACAAGTTTTATCATCGCGCATAGATTCAGTACTGTTATTACGGCTGATTTGATAGTCGTAATGGACAATGGGCAGATTATTGCACAGGGTCAGCACGAAGAGCTGATCAGAACCTGCTTGTTATATCAGAATTTGTATGAGAACCAGCTTATAGCTTCTTAGATAAAGAATAAAAATCGTAATCGTTGCCGGCCTGATGTTTACGGTATTGATTGTCATGGTTACTATTAATTGCCCGGACAGTATCATATGGCTGAACTTCCTATTAATCTGAAAATTCGAAACAGCTTGAATCCTGAGGAGTTGGAATCTGTTGAGTGTCGTTCTCTCTTACGGGTTGTACCGGGTAAAAGGCAAATTTTTGATGGCCAATGGAATGGCAGGGCGGTTATTGTAAAAATCTTTTCAAAAAAGTTATTTGCTCATCGTCGTCTTAAAAGAGAATGGCAAGGGTTAAACCTTTTGCGAAGATGCCGATTGAATGCACCGGAACCTTTGCTTTTTGGACAGACGACAGACCGAAGATGGGCGGTTATAACTGATAAAATAGCAGATTCTTTCACGGCTCTTGAGGTTTTTAACAGTGCTGAAAGTGACCAGGGTAGATTCAGGGTTCTGGTTCTTGTTTGCAGAGAGCTGGCAAAGCAAAACAATAAAGGTGTTTTCCAGAAGGATTTGCATTTGGGAAACTTTCTTATTTCAAAAGATACTGTTTATGCGCTGGACCCAGCCCGTATAAAGTTTTCTCATCAGCCTCTTTGCAGGAAAAAAAGCATCTGTGAATTGGCACTGCTTAGCTGCTATTTACCTGATGATGACATCGAATTGTTTGACAAGCTGTGCAGAGAGTATTTTGATGTGCGAGACTGGCGATTTGACCGGACTCAAAAGGCTTTGGTATTAAAAAACAGAGGCCGGCATAGAAAAAAACAAATCAGAAAAGGCCTGAAAAAGTGTATGCGAACAAGTAAAAGAGCACTGAAAATTAAGACCAGCCGACATTTTGCCGTATTTGACAGGGACTTCATCGAATCCGCAAAACCGGTTGATTTTATAAACCAGATCGATTCTTTGATGGATACAGGCCGGATTCTTAAAAGAGGAAATACTTGTTATGTTTCAGCCGTGTGCTTCAACAACCTTAGAATAGTAATAAAACGCTATAATAACAAAGGCTTCTTCCACTCGGTTCGCCATACTATTAAAGGCTCTCGAGCCTGTCGCTGCTGGCTTTATGGCCATCGGCTCGGAATGCTGAACATCCCAACACCGAGACCACTTGCCTTCATTGTACAAAAGAAAGGAGGGCTTATATGGCAGTCTTACATTGTTACTGATTACGTCGAGGGACAAAAACTTTACGATTTTCTAAAGAGCAACCAGCCGGAACAGCAGAAGTTTTTATTGATAAATGAACAATTAAAAATCTTAATGAAAAAACTTTCAAAATATCGCATTACGCACGGCGATTTGAAGCACACTAATATTCTGGTTACGAAGGATGACGTTGTCCTCACCGACCTTGATTCCTTGAAATTTCACAGATTTGGGTTCTGCTATAGGATAAGGCAGTCGAAGGATATTAAACGTCTAAGGCAGAGTGGTCAAACGGATGTTTTTCTTTCCAGTAATGATTTCGACTGATTTTTTATAAGTTGTCGCTGAGGCATTCTTTAATCAATTCGGTAAGTTGTTTGCCAATTACGCTGACATCGAACTTTGCCGCATGTGCCCTGCTCTCTTGCCCCATTTTTTTTCGTAATTGGGGATTTTCAATCAGCCAGGAAATCCTATCGACCCATTCCTGAGCATTTGTAGCAAGCAAGCCTGTGACCTTGTCTTGAATATAATCGGCGTTAGTTCCTATTGGTGAGGCAACAGCAGGCAAACCAGCAGCGGCGTATTCGAGAACTTTGAAACTGCATTTACCTCTGGAAAAGCGATTATCGTGTAGTGGTGCGAGGCCAATGTCACATTCGGCTAAATCAGCACCTCGTGTCTGTTCGGACCAGATATATTTTTCAATCTGCATATTTTTAAGATTGAAGAAATTGTCACATATTATTCGCAGAATAACATTATCAAAGTGAGAACCGATTTTTTCAAGAGCCGGTTTGATTTCTTCAAGGTAATGTAATGTGCTTTTACTTCCTATCCAGACCAGTCGAACTTTGTTGCCGCTTTTGGGCGAGTTTTCAGACTGGTAGTCACTGACTCTCAGCCCGATAGGCAGCGTTTTGACATTATTGTTAAATCGCCTTGCCTGCTCGGCCAGATAAGAGCTGCCGACAATAATCATATCGGCAAGTTTTACGGTCCTTCGAAAAGATGCGAGTCGCAGCAGCTGTTGCTTATCGGGTTTTTTATCGTTGTACATCACGGCATCGTCGAAGTTGTATATGATTTTCCTGCTGTACTTGCGAAGGACGATAGCATCGAGAAAATTAAGGCATTTTTTGTGGAGGAAAACACCGTCGAATTTTGCGGCCAGTTTAAATAACTTCCACCGGCTTAAATAGTTAGGCGGCAATTTTGCAACCTCACAATCGACCCCGTTCGCCCGAAAAATATCGAGATAATTAACTACCCGTTGTCTGAAACTCGAGCGTTCAGGATTATTTGTCAGTACAAGAAGTTTCATTTAGTCAATATTCTATGCAGGATAAATTCGTAATTTTTTAATAGACCGGTTTGTGTGCATCTGTATAAAATATAGAATCCCTTGTCTTGCTCAAATCCTCTTTGTGGTTTCTGCCTTCAGCTATTGAATCGTCGGTAACGCACAAATATTTATAGCTCAAATCATTCATATACGTAAAAACCTTTTCAGAATCAGCTCCGTATTTTACAAGCCGTTGATTTAACATCTATCGTCGGTAAGTGTGCGTGAATGTCGTTAACTTTGTATCCCAGCTGACTTTTGGGGCCAAGCAAAGATACGAATTTTACTGTGGATTTATGGCTTCCCAAGGCCGCATCGAAAGTTTCGATAACGCTATCGAGTATATTGTGCCTGATTTTCATATTCCGTATTTCGTATGTCTTTGGTGCGGGCTCGACGGCCGGCACTTTCGCTGTTTTGCATTGGGCAGCCAGCGTTGAAAAATATCCGATATTTGCTCCAACATCGATAAATATATCTGCTTTTTTTAAGTTATCGAGGGTAAATGTGCTTTCCATCTCTTCCCAGGCGGGATTTACATCCAGCTCCAGGATTCTGTCTTTTAAGCTGGAATATACGGAAAATCCGTATTTGGTTTTGAACCATAATCCCTGCTCATAAATGCGGAAAGGCCTGATTTTACCCTCGTTTACTCTTCGAATCAGTTTCCCAAACAGGTAAATCGAAAATCTTTTGTAAAGCGATTTACTCAAGCGCATTTTCGTCCTTTCACATTGATTTACTGTCGCGCCTGCTTGCTAAATGATTACAGCCCAGGGAACATTGTAACTGCCTTTTTCTATTAAGTCAATCAGAAGTTTCGCTATTCTGGTGCAGTTAAATTCCCTGTGTGCGTGTTCCATACCCGCCTGTGCAATTTTTTCACGTTCGTTGTAATGCCTGAGATACCAGTCAGC
>CAYNDE010000104.1:0-6054 GCA_964395535.1 uncultured Pirellulales bacterium | reverse complement strand
CAGGTTCGCATGGGGAAGCGCTTCTAATCGGGCTGGCTCTATAGGTTGACCACAGCTGTCACATAAGCCATAGGTTCCTTGGTCTAACTTGTCCAAAGCATGTTCTACCTCTGCTAGCTGGTCTCGTACACGCTTCTCTAAGATTAGGCCCTTTTCCACCTCGACAATCTCCGTAGCCAACTCCACATATTCGCTATAGAGCCCTCGCTCCCGTCTCTCAGCTACCAGAGCAGCAGTCTTTAATTCTTCCAATAAACCTTCCCGCTCAGTCTCCAAACGGCGACGAAGCAGGTTAAAATTTGTAGCCATTTCTTTCTCCTGTCAATAACACGAAGGGGATCCAAGCCTAATATTAGCCCCTTTTTGCTTCCTCCAACTGAGCCTCTAGCTCTTCCAGTTGCTGCCACATTGACGGCGGCACGGAGTGAGCTGGCCACCGAGCCTTGAGGTCAGCAATTTTCTCCTCAATTTCTCTTACTTTGTCTTCGCTCACTTTATACCTCTACGGCTCCTATGCCGGGGTTTCACCCGGGTGTAACCTGTGCCATTTCTCAAGCAATTGCTCTTTGCTTTCCACGTGATCTGGGTCAGGTATGCAAGCATCTACCGGGCAAATCTCGGCACACTTCGGCGATTCAGCGTTGCCGACACACTCAGTGCACTTATCAGGGTCGATTACGTAGCTGGGTTCTCCTTCCGAGATAGCATTGTTCTTACACTCAGCCTCACAGGCTCCGCAACTTATACAATCATCTGTAATCTTGTACGCCATTTCCCTTCTTCCTTTACTGTTATTTTGCTAAAACGGCATGTTATATCGATGTCATATTTGCTCATTTCCTTCTCCCACATACATATCCTTGACCCAGATGTGATACATATCCTCACCGCTCTCCTCGTAGCATTGAAATCCTCTGGAATCTGCCTCCTCTACCTTTACATTCTCTTCACCTTTCAGTTCTACAAACTGGCTAAGCCAGTTCCTGAAGTGGGCGCCGCCGCCAAAGTAGACCTTTGTCCACCTGTTGCCATTCTCATCTACTTTCTCTCGAATCGTTTCCTCTTCAGCCATTCGTTGGTGAATAGGGCTCTCATTTTCTACCTGCTCCATGGTCATCATTACGCCTCATCTCCATTGTCAGTAGCAAGCACTGCTAATAGGGAATCCAGCAAATCCTTCAACGTAGCTTTCTCCTGATAACCCAGTAACTTCTTCATTGGCTGAGAATCTTGAAAAAGGATTATAGAAGGGGCAACTGTAATATGGTATTCATCTGATATTTCAGGGGCTTTCTCCTTGTCTATCCTGACAAACTTTATCCGTCCCTCATACCGGTTAACTAACTCATCAGCGACAAGGCATGTTGGGAAACAATGTCCGCACCAGGAGGTTGTGAAGCAAGCAAAAACCGGCAATTCGCATTCCAGCACCTCTTTATTAAAATCCCGGTCGGTAATGTCTATCATCGCGTTACCCTCCTCCCGGCAACATGGCTCTTTTATTCTCACGTACCGGTAAGCATTCCCTATGCAAGCACTTCGCGTGTGCTTTAGTTTCTCACAAATGCTCTGGCGAACACGTCCGGTACGGGAGTCCTGTCATCGGGCAGCCCCAGCTTTTCTCTGGCTTCGTAGTAATCGGTAGCTCCAAAAGACCGTTCGGGACCAAAGGAAAGGCATAGTTCCGACTTGAGGTCTTCGAGCGCATCGTTAAGTTCAGGAGAGTTCCACATCGGAATCACCAGTGAGTATGTCGTGTATTCTGACGCGACTGCCTCGCCGTAGTTTTCTCGTAGCCAGTCCTGGCAAAGCCTATCAATCTGACCGCCACTCATAATAACCCTCCTTTCCCCAGTCAGACAGGTCACTCCCTTTTCTCTTTCTCCTCACAATTCGGACAGTATCCCTCGAGGTATAACTCTGCCTTGGTAATCTTGAAGCCGTGTTCCCGTTGCACCGCCTTGATTAACTTCTGGAAGTGAGGGTTTTGAAATTCGATAACTTTGCCGCACCCCTGGCAAACCAGGTGCTGGTGCTCCGACGATTTCTTTATCTCGTAGCAGCAGCATACCTTCCCCAGCTTCCTTTCATCAACCAGTCCCAATTGCTTAAAAAGATTCAGGCTCCTATACACCGTCGCCGGACCAATAGACTCGTCCCTGGCGCGGGCACGCTGGTACAATTCCTTAGCGTCTATGTGCCCTTCAGTATTGCGAAGAAGTTCTAAAAGCAGGCGCCGCTGGGCGGTCAGGAAATGGCCCTGCATTTGGATAGCCTGGCTATTATTGAGTTCTTTTTTCATCATCAAACCTCTATGGTGCCGTTATATCACAATGACAACGATCGAGAAATGGCTATCCAGTAGCCTGTTTGATTATCATAATTGAGATTGAGACTCATTCTCAATCTATAAGTTTAAACCCTCTCATCTTTTTTGTCAAGTGGGTTGGTTAGTTGAAAGTCACGGGTTTTCATTTGCACTGCGACTAACCCGAGTAGAGGCACATCGGCGCTGGAGATGATTACCTACAACAATCTGCTATCGAAGAAAAATATCCGCCATTAGTTAAGAGTGCGATAGACTGAGCGTGGGCAATTTGCGCATGTAATATTTCTTTCCTTGATAATCCAGGCTTATTAGGTTGCCGCTATCAACTAATTCTTGGATAGTACTCCAACCAACTCCGGCGTTTTCTAGGAATTCTGCCACAGCATCTTCTCTCATCGGATGCACTGCGGTAATACTTAACAGGTCTTCCACAACATTTCCGGTGGAAGCAAAGGCATTCCCTTCGTAACCAATAAGATATTCGACCCCACTCAGCCTTTTGCTAAAGGTTTGATATGCAGTATTAAGGGTTTGCTCGGTGGCAGGCTCTATCCTTTCAGCCGGCGGCCTTGTTGGTATGGCCAAATACGCTTTGGCTGGCTTTAGCGCTGCCAAGAAAGCAGCTATTTTGTTTATCTCATGCTCACTATCATTAATGTCCCTGATAAGCATGGTTTCAGTGGTAAGTTCGCCATTGAACGATTTAGCAAATTTTAACATGCCTTGTAAAATCGTATCGAGATTTAGCGATTTATGTGGCCTGTCGATTCTGCGCCATATCTCATCATCAACCGCATCTATTTTCAAAGACAGCCAGTCGGCTTTCAGCAGGTTTTTCCTTACGTCTTTCCGCCAGAGCAACGACCCATTGGTGATAACAGCGAGCTTGGCTCCTAATCCCTTTAAAACGTCTATTTCCTCGCCTAGATTAGCATCCAGTGTCGGCTCGCCGTCTGGAACAAAGGTCACATAGTCTACCTGCTCTCTTTTTTCTCTTGTTTGGTCAAGTTTCGTCTCTACTGCTTCAATTAGCTTTGCAGGCTTGTAGAACGGCCTTGGTTCCACCTGTGTCATCGGGGTTCTTCCGAGTTGGCAATAGATGCATGAATAACTACATATCTTGGGAGGGATATTGTTTATTCCCACACTACGGCCTAACCGCCTGGATGGGACAGGACCATAAACAAGAGATCTAGCCAATATCCTGCCTCCATTGGCGGCGGCATTGCCCGCCCTGTCGGCGTCCACAGCCCCAAGGCCTCCGACGATTAAACCCAGCAAAAGTTATGCCCAATTCGGAAAGCCTCTGGAGCATTTCTTGCATAAGGTCTGAAGCCATGCTATCAGTAGAGTATTCCTCCACAATTATCGTTCTATGAGGGTAACTCGAAAAGTTTACCAAGCTATCGTATTGTTTCCTTTTATGCTCGTCACCAAGCACTTCATAGGCTTCATTTATTTCCTTGAATTTCTTTCCAGCTTCTTCGGTATTCTCTGGGTTCCGGTCCGGGTGGTAGCACATAGCCAACTGACGGAACGCTTTCTTGATTTCTTCAGCGCTCGCGTCTTGGCTTACACCAAGTATCTGATAATAGTTACTTTGCCACATATTTTCTCTTAGCCTTGATACTTATCGCATTTTCTTCTTATAGCTAAGCTCGTCTTCTCAGGTAATCTTCAATTGCTGCTTTGAGTGTGTTTTCAGCCAGAAGAGCGCTGATGATTTTCCCTTTACACAACTCAGTAACCATGCTGCATGAAGCAATAGCATTGCCACAACCATCAGTTTTGAAGGCAGCATCGGCAATACTTCTATCATTTATCTTGAGCCAGATTTGCATAGTGTCACCACATGGGCCAGCTACACAGGCAAAGCCATCAGCATTCTCCATATCTCCCAGGTTTTTCGGGTTTGTCGCATATTCAAGAGCTGTCTCGGAATAGACAGCCTCCTTTTCTTCTGTTGTAGAGTCTCTGTGTTGTTCCCATTCGCATGTCATTTTACTGTTTCCTGTTCTAACCGCCCTTAGTCGAAATTATTTTAAGAATAGCTTCCCCTAAATTGTTCATGATGTCACCAGTGTAACGCTCTATATCCCCTGCATCACAGAGCTTTGCCAGCTCGGGATCTATCGGGATTTGTCCCAAAAGCGGTGCGTTGGAAACGCGGGCTAATTCCTCTCCCCGGCTTTTACCGAATATCTCAATTTTTTTATCTATTTCCGGCACATACAGATAGCTCATATTCTCCACCACACCCAGTACGCGCTTTTCCATTTTCCGTGCCATGTTCACCGCTTTTTTGACAATCATCTCAACCAAATCCTGAGGTGTGAAGACGACTATTACCCCCGATATGGGAAATGACTGCATTACAGTGAGGGGAGCATCAGCAGTACCCGGCGGCAAGTCAATAATAAGATAGTCAAGCTTGCCCCAGAGCACGTCCTCACCAAACTGTTTGACGGTATTTGAGATGAGAGGCCCTCGCCAGATAACCGCTTCATCTTCACTGGGCAGGAGCAGATTGATGGACATGACCTCGATACCCGATTTAGACAGCACCGGCAGCATTCCATCCTCATTACCGCTCGGCGGCACCTTGATACCAAACATCTTGGGTATGCTCGGGCCGGTGATATCGGCATCGAGGATGCCTACCTCGTAGCCCTGGCGCTTCAGTGCAATGGCGACCAGCCCTGAAACTAAAGACTTGCCCACACCTCCCTTGCCGCTCATTACGGCGATAATCTGGTCAATCTTGTTCAGTTCCTTGGCCTTTACGCTACTGTAATTAACCGTTACTTCTTTAACTTCGGGTAGATTCTTAATGGCTTCCTGGGTCTTGTTCTTAATCCAGTCCTGCGCCCCCGGTATCAATCCGGTGGATGCCAGGGTAATATCTACCTTTCCATCGGAGATGCTTATTTCACGCACCATGTTCAGCCCGACTATACTGCGCTTGGCGGCTGGCACCAGCACTGCTTCCAAGTTTTGTTTTATCTGCTCTTCATCTATCATCTGCTATCCCTCCGTCTGTACTGCTAGTGATTGCATATATTAGATCCGGTTGCCAGAATACCATTTAAGTGGCTCAAAACTGCTTTCTCAGGGTCGCTCTCCATAATACCGGTGATGACACCAATTTTCAATGACCAAAATGTGCCGACACGACGCCTCCGCTTACCGGTACTGCTTATTTCATTGAATACCTCCATATTTATTTGCTTATTTCTATCTAATATCTCTGTTCAGATTCGACTAAACTTCCCAGCTAAAGCCATATATTGGCGATAATTTACCTCCTCATCACTATCAGCGATACTCCGGCGGAGTTCAAACTTCCCACCGCAGGCCGGGCATTCATACTCATAGATAGGCATAGCTTATTCCTGTAACTTGTGGTCGATATTTTGCCACAGACCTTTAATTTCCCGCGCTACTCTGCCGTTAGAGTGTTCCACAATAGATACTCCCCTTACCATAGCTTCGGTTACGGCATTGTCAAAAGGAATCATGGCAGCCACATCAACTCCACTCTCCCTGCAGTAGTCATGGATGGCTATGGTATTTTTCTCATTCAGGTCATATTTGTTGATGCAAACCATGGCGGGAATATTGAAATGCTTACAGACGCCGAGCACTCTTTCCATGTCATGTATACCCGAAAGCGTCGGCTCGGTTACCAGCAGGCAGAAGTCGCTGCCCTTGATGGCTTCCACCAC